>NZ_WWSA01000049.1:0-15583 GCF_009875615.1 Dorea sp. BIOML-A1 | reverse complement strand
GATGATAAAGATGCCGCACTGGAAAAGTTTAAAATCACATTTCAGAAACAGCGTCTATGGAATGAGGTCTTAAAGATGTCGTTTTAATTTTGTGTTATACTGTTTTATAGGATTTTCTTGCCCTTGTATTTGCCCTTATCAGAGTTCGTAAACACTGGTGGGACAATATAATACAAGGGAAACAATAAGGGAAAGCTCACCTGCGATAAACTTAGTGTTTTCAAGGGCTTGAGAGATATTTGATAATAAAATATAACAATTATTAAATTCCTTGGAATACATGAAATCTCAATTCAAGTTTGTAGAATTCAAAAATTTAATATGAAATGTGAGATAGAGCGTATGGAAATTAACTATACGTTCTATTTTTTTGCCTTTTTTGAAAAAGTGATTAGAAAACTATTGACATTTTGTTACTGGCAAAACTGCAAAATCGATTTTGCTTTCCTGTGGTGCCAGACTTTCAACATTTGATATTCAGGAGCTTCGAGAAAGCATGTCGTATGACGAAATGGAACGGGATATGATCGGCGATCAGAGAATAGCCATGTTTGTCATCATCAGTGATACCGATGACACATTCAATTTTAAAGGTTTTTAACTTTCCTGATTTTAAAATAATACCGATCAATAATATCCTGCAATGTAATGGATTTCATTTTTTCATCTACCATATTTTGAATTTCATGATAGAAGTCCCCAATAGCGAATTGAATGTTGATACCGATTCCACAATCCGGATTGGTATCTGTGTCCAGGTGAAGCAGCGGCTTATCGCCCTCTACAGCTCGGTAGATGCCGTTTTGATAGGCGGTGGTTCTGGTCTTTCCAGTGCGGCGGGATATAACCATTATCATTGGCTGCCCTATATGGAGGAATGTTTACAAGATTTCAAGGAGTGGTATGGACTGAAATCTCCTTTTGACGGTTTTTACTACTGTTATTCATCGCCGGAACAACAGTGGGCATATTATGCACGTTACATACAAAGTATGTGGGATGCACCTACAGGACAGCCATACTATGACCTGCGTGATATTGTGGCGGAAAAAGAAGTCTTTGTTTTAACAACCAATATAGATATGCAGTTTGAACGGATTTTTCAGAAAGAACGGATTTGCGATTATCAAGGTAACAGCGGCTATCTTCAATGCAGTCAGCCTTGCCATGACCAAATTTATTCCAATGTAGAAATGATTCGCAGGATGAACGAAAATATCCGGGAGCTGCGTGTTCCTTCCGTGCTTCTGCCAAGATGTAATGAGTGCGGGAGAATCATGGTTCCCTGGGTAAGGGATGATACATTTTTGGAGGGGAAAGACTGGAGAGAAAGTGTAAGGCGATATGAGAATTTCCTAAAAAAATATCTTATATCTGGATTTGGATAGAATCTTGCAGGGAAAGGATTTTCATATCTTAACGACTAATCAGGATACACAGTTTGTAAAGATTTATCCGGAAGAAAAGGTCAGTGAGATTCAGGGAGATCATCGTTTCTTCCAGTGTTCCCAGTGCTGTCAGGATGAAACATGGGATGCCGTACAACCTGTGGCAGATATGATTGCGGCTATGGGAGAGGGGACAATGGTGCCGGATGAACTGATTCCTCGCTGCCCTCATTGTGGTGCGGAAATGTTTCCGTGGGTAAGAGGATATGGAAATTTTCTGCAAGGGAAAAAATACGAAGAAGAATATGAGAAAATCTCAAAATACATTCAAAAGAACAAAGATAGAAAAATTCTCTTGATAGAACTTGGAGTAGGGCGCATGACACCGATGTTTATACAGGAACCGTTTTGGGAACTGACAAACAGTTTGAAAGATGCATATTATATTTCCGTAAATTCAGAATATCAGTTTTTGCCGGAATTCATTGAAGATAAGGGAATTGCTATTTTGGGAGATATAGGAACAGTGTTAAAAGATTTGCGGAAAGCAAAAGAGGAAAGTGCATTTGTATGTTAAGTTGATTCTGTTTGAAAAAAATACTGCTATATAACCAAAAGGCTCAGGGAATTTCCTCTGGGTCTTTCTTAAGATTCCTCAAAAATTGAGAATTACATATGTTCAATTCTTTGTATTAGGTATATATTTTGAAAAGTTGTCCGGTTATACTGACAATATCAAAAGGCAGAACTGTTAGAATGAGGTGAGCAGATGGATACAGCACAGAAAATAAGGTTAATTCGGATGATTGAAAAAATAGAGAAGAATCCAGAATTCAGTAGTAAAATTGGTGTGAGAAATACATCTGAGTTTATATCAAGTAAACAATCAAAAAAATGAATGATTCAAATCATAACAGGAGTCAGAAGGAGTAGAATATGTTATCGTTACTATTTGTTATATGCATGATCTGGTTTATTGGAAAATTTTTTATATTTGGTGTAAAAGCATCCTGGGGAATCTTAAAGCTGCTCTGTACAGTTGTATTTTTCCCGGTGATTTTGATAGGAATGGTTGTTGGCGGACTGATTTATATTGCATTTCCATTGTTGATCATCGGCGGAATCATTGCACTTATATCATCTAACTCATAAAAATACGAGGAGGGAAGAAATTATGGGATATGATATAGAAAAAGAGAAACGAGAAGCGATTGAAGCAGGACAACGTGCGTTAAGTAGTCTTCGGACAGCAGAAGAAAACCTGAACAGTGCAAAAAATTGGGGCTTGGTGGATATGTTTGGCGGTGGATTCTTTTCTACGATGTTGAAACACTCCAAGATGGATCAGGCCAGACAAAATATGGAACAGGCGAAATATGATCTTCGTAATTTCAGTAGGGAATTAAATGATGTGAACATGGCTTGTAATTTAAACATCAATACTGGAGACTTCTTATCCTTTGCAGATTATTTTTTTGATGGATTTGTTGTGGATTGGATGGTGCAGGATCGAATCAATAATGCCAGACATCAGGTGGAAGAAGCTATCCGCAGAACGGAATACATCATAAACCAGTTACAGCATATGTAAAGGAAAGCGGCAGTGGACCATAAATAGGTTCGCTGCCTTGTTTTTTCATACTTATTTTTGTTTCTTTTTTTCTTCTCTGAGCAATTCGATGTTTAGTCCCTGCTCTCCGGCTGTTTTGTCAACCCAGAGATTCAGAGAATCTATTGCCAGAGAAATTTCATCCAGTTTGTTGCTGATAAAAGCAAAATCTTTGATTTCATCATCGCTGATCTTACCGTCACGGGCAATCTGGATCAGACGTGTGGTAAGAGGATTAATCTCATTCAGACTGGCAATGGTTTCCAGGATTATATTGGATAAGTCAGAAACTTCGACTTCCGGGACATAACGATGTCCGATTTCACACTTATGAGAACAATAATAATTGCAGAGATCCGGGCGCTTGTAAGCATCAGCCATCTGGATGATATCGTAAGGTGTGGGTTCCTGCATTTCATATTCAAACTTTTCGATTTTAGAATCAGAAACAGCAGTCATTTTTTCGCTGGCTTCTGATCTGGTAAGACCGGCTTCTTCCCGGCAAATCTGATAAAATGTTTTATTTTCTCTTGTAGATTGTTTTCCCATGAGAATAACCTCCCTGTATATCGCAAAACATGAGGATTATCGGGTGGTAAGTCCACATGCTGTACGTCTATTTCCTTTGTGAATTTCATTATACTTGAAGCATCAAGAAACAACAAGAGATAACAGGAAGGAGCAAGTTATATGCTTTTGTGGCAAGGCAACAGCACATATGATACAGAAGCAGATAAAAGAAGGCTGCGAAACATAAGGCATGATAATAAGCAAGATGAAATGCTGAGAGGTGAAAAATTATGGCAGATTATACTCCACCGTTTACGCTTACAAACACAATGTTGGATTGCGTTGCATCTATATCGGAGAAAATCGGAAAAATGAGTGCATTAAAAAATTTGGAAGCAAAACCTCATTTAAGAAAGAACAATAGGATTAGATCCATCCATTTTCAGATGGAAATGGGCGAATGGCAAGATTATGGCACACATGTCTTTTGCCAAAATGGAAGTCAGTTTTTCAATATATTCCAATTGAAAGTCAGATAGAAAAGTTTCAGGATGAATATTATAATGCAATAGCAAAGGGTCATATCAATGGGGATTCGAATGTTTTTATTGAATTCATGTTGAAACAGATTGATAAAATATTGGAAGAGATATTATTAAGAGCAGATGAACAGGATGAGCATGTAACAGAATATGTAAAAAAATTATTGAATGTTATGGAATACGAAGTGCCATATACAAGCACTGTTTTGATGGAAAAACTCGGACTTAAGTCAAAGGAAACTTTTCGCAAAAATTACATGAATCCGGCTATGCAACTTCAGTTGGTACAAATGACAATTCCAGAAAAACCGAAAAGTAGGAACCAAAGATATATAAGAAGATGATAACATGAAGAGAGCCGCAACATTTCGCATTATAATCTGCACAGCCAGTATGTAGAGAGAAGGGGCATATCAAAATGACAGCCCATTTTCTCTACATTTTTTTATAAGCGTTACCCCATTCGACCATTGAGTCGAGAATAGGTTTCAGAGTAAGTTTTTTTCATGCAAAAGGGAGGTGCCGTGTATGAGATATGCACGTAAAGATGTAGAGAAAACAAAGAAAATAGCAAAGAAATTTGTACGCTATCAAGAAGGAGCAGAGGCATTACATTCGATATTGCAATCTCCTTTATTTGACATTAAAATGAAAGAGAAAAAACAATATTGATCCATACAATATATTTTGAGATAAGTATATGTGTTTAGAATGTTGCCTGAGAGTAAAATTCTGATATCAGTAAAGTATACGAAGAGGGACAGGGTTATGAAAAAGTTGAACGAAGAGGACATACAGGCATATTTTCAAGCAGGAAATTCCGGATTTTGGAAAGTAGAGTTTGAAGAAGGGAAAAAGACAAGACTGTATACGGATGAAATCACAAATGAACTGTTTGGAATTACAGAAGCTATGTTTCCGGAAAAATGCATGGAATATGTAGAGAAACATATTTATCCGCAGGAGAAGGAGTGCTTCCAGGATTACATAGAAGAACTGAAAAGTCATGAATCGGAAGCAGTTTACCGTTATATGCATCCTGTAAAGGGAGTCATTTATATACGCTGTACAGGAAGAAGAGTCCCATCTCCAGACAACATGATATGGCTTGTGGGCTATCATCAGGAAGCAGAAGATATTGTTCGTTTTGAAAAAGAAAAACTTCTGGAGAACCGGTTGCTGCGACAGAACCAGCAATTAAAGGATGAAAACAAAAACCAGAGTTTTTATTATAAAGAGCTTCTGGATACGATAAGTGTTGGAGTACTATCCTATACCTTGCCAGAGCATGAGATTGTCCATATGAATGCAGAAGCTATGCGTATCTATGGAGTGGAGACATCTGAAGAAGCACAGGAAAATCTGGGCAGACTCATAGGGGCTGTGTCCTATTTAAATCAGAATGTAATTGAGAAACTGATGGATATGCGATACCATGATGGAGCTGTTTCTTATGAATGTGTAATCCCTGACAGAAAGGGAAATCTGACACCGGCGATTGCGAAGACGGAAATTTTTTATACATCGAACGGGAAAAAAACAATATTAACCACATTCCTTGATATTTCTGAAAATGTTACTCTGAAAAAATCACTGAAAGAAGCACAGGCAAGCAATGCGGTCATATCCGCAATTTCAAAGATTTACTGGACGATTTATTCTATGGATCTGCGAACAGACAGTTTTGAAGAAGTTGTCGGGGGCGAAGTGATGCATCGATTAACAGGCAGTCATGGATGTGCGTCAGAAGCATTTCGTACTGCACGGAAAAGCGTTATTTCCAAAGAAGACCAACAATCCATGCGGGAGTTTTTTGATGTTACAACGCTGGCAGACAGGCTTAAGCAGGAAGAGACGATTGCAAGAGAATATCTTGCTGCAGACGGACACTGGCATATGGGACGATTCATTGTGAAGCAGCGTGATGCAAACGGAACTGTTACGGAGGTGCTTTATGTAGCACGTGACATTACGGAAGAAAAAAAGCAGGAGTTTGAATATCAGGAACAGTTGAAAAGAACTGCCCAGGAAGCGGAAAAAGCGAATGTTTCAAAGACAGATTTTCTCAGACGTATGAGCCATGATATCCGGACGCCAATCAATGGAATCTGTGGAATTACGCAGATTGCAAATCATTTTCCAAAAGATCTGCAAAAACAGCAGGAGTGCAGAGATAAAGTCTTGACAGCATCTGGATTTCTTCTGAATCTTGTGAATGATATCCTGGATGTGAATAAAATGGAATCCGGAACATTGCAGTTGGAAGAAAAAATATTCGACTTACGCAAGGTGCTGAGTGAATCGTCAGGTATTGTTGAGATGCAGGGACGTGAAAAGGGAATTTCACTGAGCTTGGGAGCTATCAATATCATACATAGTCAACTGGTAGGAAGTCCTCTTCATCTTCAGCAGATCCTACAAAATATAGGAAGTAATGCAGTAAATTATAATCATGTAGGTGGTAAGATTGTTGTTAGCTGCCAGGAGATCAGTTCAGACGACCGGACCGCAGTATTTGAATTTACCTGTACAGATAATGGGATTGGGATGAGTGAAGAGTTTCAGAAGCATCTGTTTGAACCTTTTACACAGGAGAACAGACTGGAACAGAATGCCAGTATGGGAACTGGTCTGGGAATGACTATTGTCAGCCAGTTAGTAACAATGATGGGAGGACAGATTTGTTTTACCAGTAAAGTTGATGAAGGCACTTCATTTGTGATCACACTCCCGTTTCGCATTGTCGCAGATATGGAATTAAAAATGCCAGAATCATCCGGTGAGAATGTTTCACTGAAAGGTAAAAGAGCACTTCTTGTTGAAGATAATGAATTGAACATGGAAATTGCACAATTCATATTGGAAAATGAGAACATGAAGGTTAGTTGTGCATGGAATGGAAAAGAGGCAGTGGATATTTTTGCCAGGTCAAAGCCGGGAGAATATGATCTGATATTAATGGATATCATGATGCCGGTTATGGATGGCCTGGAAGCAACAAAACAGATACGGGCAATGAATCGTCTTGATGCCAAACTTATTCCTATTGCAGCCATGTCTGCAAATGCTTTTCAGGATGATGTGGAGCGCAGTAAAAAGGCAGGAATGAATAAACATATTTCAAAACCATTGACAGGGGAAGGTGTAATCAGGGAGATTAAAAGTATGTTGTAAAGCTGATTCAGAGCAGAACATTGTCATGTTAGAAATTCTATTGAAAATGAGGCAGTGGAAATCAGGAAAGTGGGGGACTTTAAGATGGAAATAATGGATGTTATAAAATATAATGGAAGGCCGGATGTCTTCGCATGGAAATATCCGGGTGAAGAGCTTGGAACATGGTCGCAGCTGGTAGTTAATCAGTCACAGGAAGCCGTGCTTGTAAAAGGTGGAAGTGTGGCAGATGTGTTCGGGCCCGGAACGCATACGTTGGATACAAAGAATATTCCGATTCTGAATAAGATTATCAATCTTCCGTTTGGCGGGAAATCTCCGTTCAAGGCAGAAGTATGGTATATTAATAAAGGATATTACCTGGATATTAAGTGGGGAACACCAACGCCGATTCAGATCCAGGATCCAAAGTATGGAATATTTATTCCGATACGCTCGAATGGAGCATTTGGAATTCATGTAACAGATTCGGTGAAGTTTTTGACAAAACTTGTGACGACCATGAATGTTTTTGATGCAGAGACTGTAACGAAGTATTTCAGAAGTCTGTATGTGACGAAGATAAAGGATACGATTTCTTCATATCTACTTCACAGAAAGATCAGTATTCTTGAGATGAATGCGTACATAGATGAAATTTCACAATATATGAAGGAGACAATCTGTCCGATAATGGAAGAGTATGGACTGGAACTGACTTCATTTTATGTAAATGAAATCAGCACACCGGAAGATGATCCGTCTGTGGAAAAGCTCAAGGAGGCTTTATCCAAGCGTGCCGAGATGGAGATTATAGGCTACAATTATCAACAGGAGAGATCCTTTGATACATTGGAAAATGCGGTCAGTCACGGGAATGCAGATGCAGGTTCTGTGATGGGAGCAGGAATGGGTCTTGGAATGGGATTCGGCGTTGGAAGAGAGATGGGAAACCAGTTCTCTTCTATGGCACAGAATATAGATTTGCGTGGCGGATATAGAAAATCAAAATTCTGCCCGCAGTGCGGGAACGAAGTCCTGGCGGATGCAAAGTTCTGTTCCGAGTGTGGAAGCCGGCTTATAAGCAAAGAGAGACACTGTCCACAGTGTGGAACTGCGTTGGAAGGGAATCAACGTTTCTGTCCGGAATGCGGAAAACGATTAGAAGGGGAGGAAATATAAAATGTTGATCATGAAAAAGATTCTGTCAGTTGTGGGGATTATCGGAGGAACATTTTTTCTTCTGGTTGCAGCAATCTGTGTGGAAGAATGGTTCTCTGATCCGGCATATGCAGCGGATATGGAAATTTCGGGATTGATTATGTGCATTGTTCTTGGAATTTTCGGGGTGATCCTGATTGTGCTCGGGATCCAGACACTCCGTCTGCAAAAGCTGTATCGAGAATATAAAGAGATTGCAGAAGCTTCGCAGGATGGATTTATCCCGGATATGGCAGCGATTCTTAGCCAGCCGGAGGATAAAGTACGTCGAAATCTTGAAAAATTGTGTAAAAAGAAATATTTTAACGATGCTTATGTGGATAACAAGGCAAAGTTATTTGTTCGAAAGGATCAGATGAATCAGAAGATTGGTAACCCCTCTTTTACAAAGACGGTCAAACAGACAGATGCAGAACTTATTACTGTAAAATGTAAGGGGTGTGGTGGTATCAACAAAATTCAAAGAGGAGCCGTGGGCGAGTGTGAGTATTGTGGTTCGCCAATCAGCGGGGAATAATAAAAGAAAGACCTATTGTGGAACCATTATCCACGATAGGTCTTTCAAAGTGAAACTGTAAATACTATTCTGCAGTAACTGTAGCACCGAAAGCCCCCATTACTTCCGAATTCGCTTCAGCATACACACCAAACTGTCTCTGGTAATCGGCTAATTTTTCCTTTGCATTGGTAAAACAAATTTATTGATTTGATTAATGGAGTGTAGTATAGTGAGAGTAAGAAATTCTTAAAGCTGATACTATATTTATAGGAGAATTTAAATGCTTCAAATACAACACATAAAAAAAGAGTACCGGACGGGAAGTCTGGTACAGAAGGCTCTGGACGATGTGAGTCTGAATCTGAGAGATAATGAATTCGTAGCAATCTTAGGTCCCAGTGGTTCCGGCAAAACCACGCTTCTGAATATTATCGGAGGACTGGACCGCTACGACAGCGGAGATCTTATCATCAATGGCATTTCCACAAAAAAATATAAGGACAGAGACTGGGATTCGTACCGTAATCATACGATTGGTTTTGTATTCCAAAGCTACAATCTGATCCCGCATCAGACGGTGCTTGCGAATGTTGAGCTGGCATTGACAATTTCGGGAGTCGGGAAGGAAGAACGAAGAAAGCGTGCAGTGGATGCACTGGAGAAGGTGGGTCTTGGGCAGCAGCTTCATAAGAAGCCGAACCAGATGTCGGGAGGCCAGATGCAGAGAGTTGCAATTGCAAGAGCGCTGGTCAATGATCCGGAGATCCTGCTTGCAGATGAGCCGACAGGGGCACTGGACAGTGACACCAGTGTGCAGGTCATGGATCTTCTTAGAGAGGTGGCGAAAGACCGTCTGGTCGTTATGGTCACACATAACCCGGAACTTGCAGAGCAGTATGCGACCAGGATCGTCAATCTGAAAGATGGAAAGATCCGTTCGGACACAGATGAATATATTGTGGAAGAGGAAAATCTGGCACCGCCGGAGCATAAGAATATGGGGAAATCTTCCATGTCTTTTCTGACGGCATTGTCACTGAGTTTTAATAACTTAAGGACAAAGAAAGCAAGAACCCTTCTGACTTCTTTTGCAGGATCTATTGGAATTATCGGAATTGCACTGATTCTGGCTCTTTCAAATGGCGTCAACGCTTATATCCGGTCCATTGAGGAGGAGACATTGTCTGAATATCCACTGCAGATACAAAGTACTGGATTTGATCTCACTTCCATGATGGTGGGTATGAATGGGGATCCCGGAAGCAGTGATGATAAGAAAAGTGGAAAAGATAAAGATAAGGTAAAGGTCATGCAGGTAGTCACCAATATGTTTTCAAAGATGGATTCCAATGACCTTGGTGCTTTAAAAAAATATCTGGACAGTGGTAAATCTAAGATTCATGACTATACAAAAGCAATAGAATATTCTTACAATGTGATGCCGCAGTTGTTCCGACAGGACGGTGACAATGTTCGTCAGGTCAATCCGGATCAGTCATTTTCTTCATTGGGACTTGGTGCATCTGCAGGTTCGAATAGTCTGATGTCCTCCATGATGAGTACCAATGTGTTCTTTGAGATGCCGGAAAATACGGATCTCTATGAAGGACAGTATGATGTAAAAGCCGGAAGATGGCCGAAAAAATATAATGAATGCGTTCTTGTGCTGACGCCGGATGGTTCTATGAGCGACTTCTTATTATATACATTGGGACTCAGAGACCAGGTTGAACTCGATGATATGATTAAGCAGTTCATCAACGAAGAGACGATAAAAACGCCTGAAAATATTGGAACTTATACTTATGATGATATTTTGGGAAAGACATTTAAACTGGTAAATGCTTCAGATTATTATGAATATGACGATCAATATCAGGTGTGGAAAGACAAAACTGACAATGCGGATTACATGAAAAAACTGGTCGAAGACGGTGAGAATGTAAAAATTGTGGGAATTGTACAGTCAGCCGAAGATGCGAAGGCTTCATCACTGACACCGGGAATTAACTATACCGCAGACCTTGTAAATCATGTGGCAGAACAGGCAAAAGGCAGCGAGATTGTAAAACAGCAGCTTGCGAATCCGAATGTAAATGTATTTACCGGGGAAGAATTTGGCAATACAGATGGGAATAATGGATTTGACATGAATTCTCTGTTCAGTATAGATGAGGATGCCCTGAAAAACGCATTTGGTTTTGACAGCAGTGCCATGAACAATCTTGGAAGTTCCATGGATCTGTCGGGACTTGATCTTTCCAAGGCATTTCAGATGGACGGAAATTCTATGGATTTGTCCGGTATGGTGAATCTGGATCAGGTAGAAATCAACATGGGCAATATGCCACAGATGAATCTGGGGGATATTCTTACGAATCTGGATGTACAGGTCAATGCGGATGGCATGCAGAAAATGTTATCCGGCCTTTCGGAAGGTTATCAGGAATATGTAAAGAGCCATCCGGAAGCGGATTATTCCAATCTTGGAAATCAGATTGCAGAATATCTGACTTCCAATCAGGCAAAGGGCATTATTCAGAAATATTTGAAAGACATTCTGAAAAATAACGGGGAAGTTACGATTACACCAGAGCAGATTAAGGAACTGTTGACCAGCGTGATGAGTGATTTTCAAAGTTGGCTTGTAGAGCAGAACGCTAATCCGGGCGCAGGGGAATTTGGAACGTACTTCCAGCAGTATCTACAGACCGGGCGTGCCAATGCAATTGTAAATAAATGGGCCAATGAAATATTTGGAGATATAGATTTCAACATTTCCGGTGACACACTGCAAGCTATGGCAAAGGAACTGGCAGATGGGTATACTGCATATGCAAAGGAAAAGAATTATGCAGATCCGACAAAGATGGCAGAGAATTTTGTGAATTATATAAAGACGGATGATGGAAAGAGGCGCCTGAATCAGGGACTTTATGAGGCAATCAATATGGACAGTCTCCAAAAGCAAATCAGCACGGCCATGAGTAGCTACATGGGTCAGGCCATGAGTGCATATACCGGTGCCATTTCTCAGGCAATCAGTACACAGATGACATCCGCTATGAGTCAGGTGACCACGCAGCTTGCCGGTGGACTTGAAACGGTTATGACATCTGCCATGAGCCGGATTGGAGAAAATCTGCAAAAAGCACTGGGAGGCTCTATGAACTTTAATGCCAATGCATTTGCAAATGCATTCCAGTTCAATATGACGGAAGATGATCTGACGGAACTTATGATGTCCATGTCCGGAGCACAGAGCGCTTCCTATGATAATAATCTGCAGCAGCTCGGATATGCAGATTTCAGTCAGCCGAGTTCCATTTCCATTTATCCAAAAGACTTTGATAACAAAGAAAAAGTGGTAGAGGTTCTGGATCATTATAATCAGAAAATGGAAGATGAGGGAAAAGAAGAACAGGTGATTTCTTATACGGATATTGTAGGAACGATGATGTCATCAGTGACTACCATTATCAATACAATCAGCTATGTACTGATTGCATTTGTGGCAATTTCCCTGCTCGTATCATCGATCATGATTGGAGTTATTACTTATATTAGTGTACTGGAACGAAAGAAAGAGATTGGTATTTTAAGAGCCATTGGAGCATCCAAAGGAAATATCTCGCAGGTATTTAATGCAGAGACATTTATCATTGGACTCTGCGCCGGACTTATCGGTATCGGACTGACGCTTTTGATATTGATTCCGGGAAATATGCTGATACATGCACTTGCAGACAATAACCGGGTCAGTGCAATCCTTCCAATCGCACCGGCGATCGTACTGATTCTTTTAAGTGTGGTGCTTACCTTACTTGGCGGATTGATTCCTTCAAGGAAAGCTGCCAAGAGTGATCCGGTGACCGCACTTCGAACAGAATAATGAAAAATAAAAGTTTACATGGTAAAAAGTTTTGTGATAAACTAAATGTCAGATTGTAAATTCGCGGTGCAGAGGGAATTCCCTGCACCGTATCTGTATTTTTAGAAAGACGAGGGATAACTATGCCAATAGGAGTTATTATCAATGCCCTGTCGGTTGCTGTCGGTGGTGTGATCGGGGCATTATTCGGGCATAAACTGCCTGAAAAATTTAATTCGGAGCTTACCAAGATTTTTGGAGTCTGCTCAATGGGAATGGGAGTTAGTTCCATCGGGCTTATGAAAAATATGCCTGCCGTTATTTTTGCAGTGATTATCGGAACTGCATTTGGTTTGGCTGTTAATCTTGGAGGAATGATTAATCGTGGAGCGGTTTGTATGGAGAAACCGGTGGGAAAATTATTCCCGAATAAGAATAAATCTATGTCCAGGGAAGAATATATGTCCATGCTTGTGACAATTATCGTGCTGTTCTGCGCCAGTGGGACAGGAATCTACGGTGCGTTGGATTCGGGAATGAGTGGGGATCATACGATTCTGATTTCCAAGTCGATTCTGGATTTCTTTACTGCGATGATTTTTGGAGGAACATTGGGGATGGTGATCGCAGTGGTTGCAATTCCGCAATGCGTGATTTTCCTTATTATATTCGCAGCAGCAAAATTTATCTTTCCACTGACCACACCGGATATGATTGCAGACTTTAAAGCATGTGGCGGCTTTCTGCTTCTGGCTACCGGTTTCCGGATTGCAAAGATTCATGATTTCCCGGTTGCAGATATGATTCCGGCTATGGTGCTTGTGATGCCGGTGAGCTGGTTCTGGGTAAATATGATAGTACCGGTACTGTAAAGTAGTGGATAATAAAATATGTTTCATAGTATGTTTCAGAATTAGAAGAAAATGGAAAGGTATGCAATGAACGGATATTTTTGTGTATTAACTACAATTGATTTTTTTGTTTTATGTTTTATGTGTATTCTCACATATTTGAGTGAAACGCTTAGTAAAAAACAAAAGCGAGGTTTCTTTCTTGCCTTTGTTCTGATCGCAGGGATTTCCGTACTGGAAGTCATTACTCTTGTAGTGGATGGTCTGCCTCCGGGGTACCGCTGGCTGAATATTACTGCTAACTATCTTGGCTTTGGTCTGTCACCGGCTGTCTGTATCTGTCTTGTATACGTTTTGGACAGGAAAACAGCTCTGCGGCGTGAGATCAGGACGGCGGTGCGTATTGAAATCGGGTATTTGATTTTTCTTTTTGTTACGATTCCATGTGGAATTGTGTTTTCTGTGAGCGCAGATAACATTTATTCACGTGGTCCGCATTTTTATATATATGTCATCATGTATTTTGGGGCGATCTTATATCTTTCTGCATCTACGGTCATTACCGCCAGGGAGTTTCAGAATCGCAGCAGACTTCTGATCTATCCACTTATTCTTTTCGTGATGGCGGAAACGATCATTCAGGTTGCTCTTCCCGAACTTCATGTTACCTGGTTATGTGTTACGTTGCTATCGGTATTGTATTTTATCTATTGCAGCGAGATGTGGAATCAGTTGGATGCACTTACAGGGCTTTTGAACCAGAACAGCTATCTGAAGCAGACAGGTGGGGTGAGGTACAAAGGAGGAGTGCTGGTCGTGTTTGATGTGGATGATTTCAAACAGATCAACGACCAATACGGCCATATACAGGGAGATCTTTGTCTTGCAGGAATCGCAGAATGCATCAAAAAATCTTATGCAAACTTTGGATATTGCTATCGTATAGGTGGTGATGAGTTTTGTGTTCTTCTGAAAAACGGTGGCAACGAAGGAAGGTGTAAACAAGAATTTTTGCAGAGACTGCAAGAAAAACGAGGGGAGATTGCATTTTTACCTACGGTATCCTATGGATCAGCCCCGTTTTCCGGAGAGGATATTGTTAAGGTTAAAGACAGAGCTGACCAGGATATGTATCAATATAAAAAAGAACGTAAGAATCGGAAAAGATTATCCTAAAAAGAGTTTATATTAGAATAATTATAGAAGATAAGGTGAAATAATTGAAGAATGCAAATGGTTATAATGAGTCGGACATCAGAAAAGACTACCACAATCTGACAAAATTATTAATAGAGAAGAATATGACGATCACGACGATGGAATCTGCCACATCAGGGCAGATTGCATCTTTGATTACCGATACCGAAGGGTCATCAGCTATATTAAAAGGCGCATTTATTACTTATTGCAATGAAGCCAAGATCATGCAGGGGGTTCCGGCAGAAATCCTGGATAAATATACGGTATATTCAAAAGAAACTGCAGAGGCTATGGCGAAAGCCTGTGCGAAAACATACAATGCCAATATAGGTATTGGTGTCACCGGTACGATGGGGAATATAGATCCGGCTAATTCGGATGCATCTGTTCCAGGACGGGTATATTTTGCAATTGTGACAGATGGTAAAGTGGAGTCGTATTATGTGGAATTAGAACCACAGCCTACACGTCTGGCTTATAAGCTGGCAGTTGCAAAAAAAGTCTGCGATGCACTTATGAGACAGCTGGAAAATTTAGACAGAGCATGACTCATTTCATTATGAGAGAGTTATGCTCTGTTTTTGTGAAAATGTATATAAGAGAATGAGGAATAGAAGTAGAATTGTCTGAATTGTCTAAATTGCAGAAAATATAAAAACAATGTTGACAATTCAAACGCCCTTGTGGTATATTAATCTAGCTGTCGCGTTAGACAAGGCCGTGAGGTAACAGAGTCGAA
>NZ_WWSA01000048.1:0-16237 GCF_009875615.1 Dorea sp. BIOML-A1 | reverse complement strand
TGGAACCTGAGCAGGAACGCCTTTTCAAGCTTTATTCCGGTTCGGGTATCCACAGCCTTCCTGAATTAAATCCCAATTAAATTTAAAATAGAAACTCACTCATGACATAATTACTCACATCTATCCCTTTTTCCGTAAGGCGAATGTTGTCTCCTGTATCTTCCAGCAACTGTTTCTGATACATATGGATCAATACTTTTCCATATACATTTTCAACACTTCTGCCAAATGTCCGGCGGAAGTCTGCTTTGGATATTCCTTTTATCCGTCTAAGTCCCAGGAACATATATTCTTCCATCTGGTTTTGCAGAGTAAGAACTTCAATTTCACCACCTTCTACGAAGCGCTGGTTGTTGATCAGGGACGCTGCCCCGGTTCCGATCCCCAGATATTCCGTACGGTTCCAGTAGCCGAGATTATGCCGGCATTCGTATCCTTCTTTTGCATAATTTGATATCTCATATCTGTGATACCCATAATTCTGCAGGATATTTTTAGTAAACTGATACATCAGTCTTTCTGTATCTTCATCCGGAAGTTCCCTTCTTCTTCTGGCCTCCGCACGTTCACCTTCCCCGTATTTTTCATAAAATGGTGTTCCCTCTTCGATAATCAGACTGTATGCCGAGATATGTTCCGGCGCAAGTTCTGCAACTCTTTTGATCGTATCTTCCCATCCTCCCAGTGTCTGAAACGGGATTCCGGACATCAAGTCCACATTGATATTCCGAAATCCTGCTTCTCTTGCCAGGAAATATGTATCCAGGAAATCCTGATATGTATGAATCCTTCCAAGCATCTTCAATTCCTGATCATCCGTTGACTGTAACCCAATACTCAGACGATTGATTCCGATATTATGATAAGCCATCAATTTTAACTTGTCTACCGTTCCCGGATTCACTTCTACTGTGATCTCCGCATCCGAGTCAACCGGGAACGTGGAACGGATCGCATCGAAGATACTCCTCATCTGCTGTGCCTCAAGGATGGACGGCGTACCTCCTCCGATAAATATACTGCTCACATGGTACAGCCCTCCAAGATCATAATACGAACGTATCTTCTGACACAATCCCATGACATACTCCTGTCTCGCCTCAGGTGTTGCCGGCGCAGACAGAAAGTCACAGTATCTGCATTTTTTTACACAAAATGGTATGTGGATATATAATTCTAATGGTCTCATTATTTATCGTCCAGCTTCAATACACTCATAAATGCTTTCTGAGGGATCTCTACGCTGCCCACCTGCCGCATACGTTTTTTCCCTTCTTTCTGTTTTTCCAGAAGCTTTCTCTTACGGCTGATATCTCCTCCGTAACATTTTGCGAGCACGTCTTTGCGCATCGCGCGGACCGTCTCACGTGCAATAATCTTGCTGCCGATTGCCGCCTGGATCGGAATCTCAAACAACTGTCTCGGAATCTCTTCTTTTAGCTTCTCGCACATTTTTCTTCCGCGTTCATAAGCCGTATCTGCATGAATGATAAATGACAGTGCATCGACTTCTTCCTTGTTGATCAGTATATCCAGTTTTACCAGTTCAGACTTCACATATCCCGCCATCTCATAATCAAACGACGCATAACCTCTGGATCTTGATTTCAACGCATCAAAGAAATCATAGATAATCTCATTAAGCGGAAGCTGATAATGCAATACTGCACGAGTCTCCTCGATGTATTCCATCCCCTCATACACACCACGACGTTCCTGACACAGATCCATGATCGCACCAATAAACTCTGATGTCACCATGATCTCTGCCTTGACCATCGGTTCTTCCATATATTCAATCTCAGAAGGATCCGGAAGATTCGATGGGTTCGTAAGTTCTATTACATCTCCATTTGTCTTGTGTACTTTGTAGATAACCCCCGGGGCAGTTGTTACCAGATCCAGATTATACTCTCTTTCCAAACGTTCCTGAATGATTTCCAAATGCAGAAGTCCAAGGAATCCACAACGGAATCCAAATCCCAGCGCAATTGACGTCTCAGGTTCAAACTGAAGTGACGCATCATTTAACTGCAATTTCTCCAATGCATCCCTCAGATCCGGGTATTTTGCCCCGTCTGCCGGATACAATCCACAATATACCATCGGATTGACTTTTTTATAACCCGGAAGTGGTTCTGCACATGGTCTTCCTGCATCGGTCACCGTATCACCCACACGGGTATCTTTGACATTCTTAAGGCTGGCCGTGATATATCCAACCATTCCGGCACTCAGTTCCTCACACGGAATAAACTGTCCGGCTCCAAAATAACCGACTTCCACAACTTCTGCCTTCGCTCCTGTTGCCATCATAAGGATCGGTGTTCCCTTTTTCACGGTTCCCTCTTTGATCCTGCAAAATACAATAACTCCTTTATACGCATCATACAGGGAATCAAAGATCAAAGCCTGAAGCGGTGCTTTTGGATCTCCTGTCGGTGCAGGCACTTTCGCCACTATCTCTTCCAGCACCTGATCTACATTCAGTCCGGTCTTTGCTGAAATCTGAGGTGCATCCTCTGCTTCAATTCCGATCACATCCTCAATCTCTTCGATCACACGCTGCGGATCTGCACTTGGAAGATCTATCTTATTCAGTACCGGAACCACATCCAGGTCATGATCCAGTGCGAGATATACATTGGCAAGCGTCTGTGCTTCCACTCCCTGTGCAGCATCTACCACCAGAATTGCCCCGTCACACGCTGCCAGACTTCTGGATACTTCATAATTAAAGTCGACATGTCCCGGTGTATCAATCAGGTTGAAAATATATTCTTCCCCATCTTTTGCTTTGTATACCGTTCTGACTGTCTGGGCTTTAATCGTAATTCCACGTTCTCTTTCCAGTTCCATATTGTCCAACACCTGCGACTGCATCTCACGGCTGGTGAGAAGACCGGTCATCTCAATGATACGGTCCGCCAGCGTCGATTTACCATGGTCGATGTGTGCTATAATACAAAAATTTCGAATTTTACTCTGATCTATTCCTGACACTAATATCTTCTCCTTATTACACGTTTATCTTATCAATTCTATCATGCAGCACTGTATTTTACAATGAAAAGTTCCACGCTCATCACATCATTTAAGCGGCCGGTCTTGACCAGTTCTTCCGTATCTACTGCATCTTCCAAAATACTTCTCAGTTCTTTCTTTTCGAATGTCCGGCATTGCTGCATATATTTTCCTGCAACAAACGGATGCAGTCCGACTGTCTTTGCAATCGCAGCCTTGTCATAACGCTTTCCTGCCAGATCTTTGACTTCCAGAAGTAATTTAAACTGCCTTGTCAACAAATATAATATGCGCATTGGCGGCTCCTTTAATGCCAGCAGGTCATAATAATAATCCAGCGCTTTCTTCTGATTCCGTACCGCCACTGCTTCTACCATCTCAAAGATTTTATTTGTAATCTGTGTCGTACAGATTGCTTCGATATCCCGGACTTCAATCTCTTCCTTTCCCATACAGTAACAGAACAGCTTTTCCAGTTCTTTTTCCAGATTTTCCATATCTGTCCCTGTGGTAGACAACAGATACCTGGCCGTCTGTTCTTTGATCTTATATCCTTCTTTTTTTACATTCCCTGCAACCCAGTATAAAAGTGTCTTCTCATCCTGACGTGCCATCTCTACCACGCGTCCTTTACTCTTGACAGCCTTATACATCTTTCCACGCTTGTCTGCTTCATTTTCCACAAATAAAAAGCAGGCGGTATCCGGCATTGTTTTGATATAATCTGCAAGCTCCGGTGACGCATTTTTGAAGAATCCGGAATTTTCGATTACGATCAGACGCCTGTCGGCAAAAAACGGCATTGTCTCTGCAAGATCGATAAGTTCTCCCGGATTGATTCCTTTTCCTTCATAATATGCATAATTCACCGTATCCCCGTCCGGAAATATTGCTTTCGTGATCCGGTCTCTGTATTGCTTTTTCAGGTAAGCCTCTTCTCCGTACAGGAGATATACCGGCTTAAAATTTCCTGTTTTTATGTCTTCATTTAAAGTTTTCATCGGTTCTCTCCCATCTTCTTTCACCTCTTAAAAGTATACTGAATTCCGACTTTAAGTTCAACTGTTTCCACCGTGAATCCACATAGTTTTTTTCCTGACCGTCACGGCAACCGCTCCGTTATCCTGTGTAGAATATATCTTTGCACCCGATTTTTCAAGTCTTTTCAGCGTCAGATCATGTGGATGTCCGTAACGGTTCTTTCTCCCTGCTGATATCCATGCATACTGCGGATAAACTGTCTGAAGGAATGTCTCCGTTGTAGAATTCTTCGAACCATGATGCGCTGTCTTTAGTATTTCCCATGTAATCTTCTTTTCTTCCTGTATCACATCCAGGACCTCCGTCAGCCTCTCTTCCCCTTCTTTTTCTACATCTCCGGTAAACAACATATCAAATTCACCGTATTCCAGATGCAGGATCATGGAGGATTCGTTTCCAGTCGTCACATTATGACTCTTATTATCCGTATTCCCTCCCGGGCCCAGACAAGTAAACTTCATTTCACCTTCTTTCAGTTCCGTTCCGTATTCCATTTCCTTCACATCTGTGCCATACATTTTTGCCATTGTTATAATTTTAAGAATCCTTTCATCCCAGTACTGTTTTCCCGGCACCACAAGATTCCGGATGCGCACTCCCACATCCTGACGCATCAGAAGTTCTTCTATTCCATTCATATGATCCATATCTCCATGAGACAGAAAGACATAATCAAGTTGTGCAATGCCCCGGGATTTTAGAAATGGTTCTATTCGGTATTTTCCAATCTCTTTCACATCACTGCTGCCACCATCGATCAGATAATTCTGATGCTTTGGTCCCTGCACACAGATACAGTCCCCCTGCCCGATATCCAGCATTGTCACCTCCATTCCTCTTCTTAGCAGCGGTCCTGATATCAGTATCAGCCATGCAGTAATATAAAGTGCCAGACTAGCCATGTACTTTTTTCTGATTTTTACCGGCTGTCTGTCCATATATTTCCATATCAGAATGATTCCTGACAACATAAGATAATAGACTATGCACCGCCATTTTTCCGGTCTTCCTGCTATCCATCTTGCCACAGGAAATTTCAGGAGCAACACACAACATCCGTCATAGAGTTTTAATATCCGGCTGCACACCATCAATATCCATGTTCCATATGTTCCCCCTGCCATCCGCACAAGTGAGCCGGCCATCCCGCAGGATAATATTACCGGCATCAACGGTATCACCAGAAGATTCAGCATCACACTATATAACGGCACTTCGAAAAAGAAATACAGAATCACCGGCCACAACACACAATTCATGGCAATTCCCGGCCCCAATATACGTACCATTACCGGCTGCTGTGATTCTTCCTTCACCAATGGTATCACTGTGCAGATCGCAAGTAATGCACCAAATGAAAGCAAAAAACCGCCATCATAAAGATACAGCGGATTACTTCCGACTGCGATTACTGCTGCTACAGAAAGTGCCGTCGGCATATCGTATTTTCTCCCTGTAACATCCGCACCGACCCGAAACAGGAACATTACCCATGCCCTTAGTACCGAGACTGTCATCCCGATCATTGAAACATACAGAAATAACAGCATTCCTCCTGCCAGTCCTCCTGCTTTGTACGAACCTGTCAACCGCCGGAATAAACGGTAGGCACCCAGTCCGGCAAACGACAGATGCAATCCTGATATAGCCAGAATATGCCCAATCCCATTCACCTGGTAAAGTTCCTTCATCTCCGGATCCATATCACTCTTTTCCCCAAGAAGTATCGCAGCAAGGACTCCCCCTTCCCGTTCACCCATTTCCCGCACCAGCAGTTCCTTCCACCCGGCACGGAACACTGCCAGCTTTTCCCGGAAAACGTCCACACTTTTATCGGTGATCTGCATCTGACTGCCGTAGATTTTCCCATGGATTCCCTGTTTCTGATAATAAAACTTCTGATCAAAATTACCCGGGTTTCTTGCATTTTCATAAAACGATACTGTCCCCCGGACTTTTATCCTGTTTCCTATATGTAGTTTTTCTTTGGAATTGATATAAACGATTAGCTTTGACTCTTGAAATTTTTGTTTGTTAGAAATAGAATAAACAGAATTATGTTTCAGATAAATTATCTGACCATTTTCTTTTTGCTCCTGCCTGTAAATCACACCACAGACGATGACAGATTCATCTTCCGTGGTGCAGATTTCAAGCGGCGATGGGCGAAGTTCTTTTATAAACCGTTCCTTTCCCACCAGCGTACAGGAAGCCAGAACACACAGAATGATCAGACAGACACTAAGAAGCGGCCTGTTCCTCACGCACTACTCCCCTTCCACAATATTCAGGTTTCGGGAAAGCGGCTTTTCCAGACTTATCTTCCCCATATAATTTACATTTGTTTTTCCATCGATCAGGATCTGTACCCTGCCGATCGAGCTTCCTTCTATAATTGTATTCACGATCGCATAGACCGGAAGTTCCGGATTCATCACATTCGTTGTGTCCAGGAACCCCTTATCCAGGTTCACATAACAGATATGATCCTTTACAGATACACTCAGCACCTTTGTCTCTGCCGGGATTACTGCCGTCTCGTTGTCCGATGAAGGGCCCTTGATCAGCTGTTCTACCAGCACTTTTTCTCTTAATATGCTGCTGTTATACCGGATACTGACCTTTTCTTTTACCAGACGGTCTCCCTGCTTATTACCATAATACAACAAAAATGTCTCTTTCTGATAGGAATGGAGACTCACACCTGTATTTTTCACAAAATCCGATGGCTGCATATAACCAACCACCTGTCCATTCATATCTTGCAATGATTCTCCGTCGATCGTGAATAACACAGCATCCACTCCAGAAATCTGTCCGACAGACTGAACAACCGCAGCGCGCAGCAGAATCTCTTCCGTCGCACTCAGTTTCTGGTAATTCCTGTTAAAATCTACTATAAGTTTTCCATCCTTCACTGACCATTCTTTCACCTTCACCTCTTTTACAAAAGGACTGCGGTAATCAATGTCATCCGTATTCTTCTGTATCTTATCCAGGATTTCATCAATCTGTTCTTTCTGTGTTTTGCCCTCTGGCTTTATGCCTTTTTCAACCAGCGACACACCCTCGGAATCTGTATAATAGATATGGAAGTCTGCTGTTTTTCCTTCTTTTTTGCATCCCGTCACCGCCAGAATACAGATGGCAGTAAGCATCAGGATCCAGTAACTCTTTTTCTTTATCATCGCATTCTCCTTCTACCTAAGACACATAGTTTAACGGAATTCTGACTGTAAATGTTGTTCCCTCAGATGGCTGACTGAATACTTTGATCGCCCCGCGATGCATAACCACTGCACTTCGTGCGATTGCAAGTCCAAGCCCTGTCCCGCCGATTTCCCTGGAATGTGACTTATCCACACGATAGAATCTTTCAAATATATGTTCCTGCGCCTCTGCCGGAATACCGATCCCTGAATCTGCCACTTCAATATAACAGTTCTTATGATCCGCATTCAAAGTCACATGAACCCAGCCATTGTCCTTATTATATTTGATTGCATTTTCTACCAAATTTGAAATTGCAAGCGAAATCTTCATCTCGTCGACTTCAGCTGTGACCGGACGAATACTTTCGTAAACCAGTTCAATATTTCTTGTTGCTGCGATCGGACGCAGTCTCTTTAAGATTTTTTCTACCAGCTCATTCATATTTTCGGATTTTATGTTCATGGTATTGGCGTTATTCGCTGTTTTGTCCATCTTCACCAGCGATAACAGATCATTAATGATCTTATTCTCACGTTCGATCTCTTCTGACATGTCTCCCATAAATTCTTTATAAAGTTCTACCGGCGCATCCTCCTGCAGAAGCAGCGAATCCGCCAGAACCTTCATGGATGTCAAAGGTGTCTTCAATTCATGTGATACATTTGATACAAATTCATTTTTCGAATCGTCCAGCGTCTTCATACGTCCCGACATCTTATTAAATGCCTCTGACAATTCTATCGTTTCGGTATATGTGTTCTCATGCAGGTAGTTATCATCATATCCTTCTGTTACCGCTGAGATCGACTCTGTAATACGTCTGAATGGTTTCAGCATCGCTATCCCCGCCAGAACTGCAATCATCATTATAACCAGAATCGTCGCAAGTGCCACTACATCTGCCTTGTTTCTTAATATTTCCAGACTGTCCAGCACTGAATCTGTAGGTGCACTTACCAGCAGCACACCTACAACTGCATCATCTTTTCCTATGATTGGTGCGGTCACTTCTATATATCTGTTTTTTCTGTTATACTCACTGGTTCCTTTGTCTTGGAAACAACGGATTACATTGCCGGATACGATGGTCTTGCCCTTGTCCATATCATAAGTATCTTCCTGGATCTTAAATGCTCCATCTATCACCATCACACGGCCGCTATAGATATTCGATAACTGGACCAGTTCCGTCCGCATCACTTCTGATATATCTCCTGTGAGATATCCCGAACTGCTCAACTGGTTACTGAGAATGGTACATTGATTCTGTATCTCCGCAGTACGTACCCTCACTGCGCATTTTTCATAACTGCTCAGGAACACACCCCGCATGATCAGAACCGGAACGATTCCTGCCAGTGCTACCAGCATAATGATCCTGAATTTCATGCTCCTGAATATATTCTTTTTTAGATATTTTTTAACCCCTGAAATAATAACCAACTCCCCATTTCGTATATACATATTTTGGATCGCTTGGATTTGTCTCTATCTTCTCACGAAGTCTGCGGATATGTACATCTACAGTTCTCGCATCACCCGGATATTCATATCCCCATACAATATTCAGAAGGTTCTCTCTGCTGTATACCTTACCTGGATTCATAGCAAGCAATTCCAGAAGATCGAACTCTTTGGCGGTCAGATTAATCTCTTTCCCACCGATGATCACACGTCTGCTTTCACAGTCGATCTGCATCTCACCTTTGATGATTACTTTATCATCCTTCTGATTTTTATCACGCTTACTGATCCGGCGTA
This sequence comes from Dorea sp. BIOML-A1, assembly GCF_009875615.1. Taxonomy (NCBI): domain Bacteria; kingdom Bacillati; phylum Bacillota; class Clostridia; order Lachnospirales; family Lachnospiraceae; genus Dorea; species Dorea sp. BIOML-A1. Next base: position 7,198 of record NZ_WWSA01000048.1, on the reverse strand, counting down.
TGATTGCTTTAATCCTTGCTTTAACTTCCAGAATATTAAATGGCTTTGTTATGTAGTCATCTGCACCGTATTCCAGTCCCAGAATTTTATCCATATCATCACCCTTAGCCGTAAGCATGATGATCGGAACATCTGAATATTCCCTGATCTGCTGACACACTTCAAAACCATCATGTTTTGGAAGCATAACATCCAGCAGAATCATATCGTATGCATTCTCTTTTGCCAGTTTCAGTGCCTCTTCCCCATCATATGCGCAGTCCACACTGTATCCATCCTGTTCCAGACTAAACCGGATCCCTTTTACTATCAGTTTTTCGTCATCCACAACCAATATGCGTTTGCCCATGTTCCTACTCCTTATCAAATCTTAATTTGATCTTTTACTTTTTGAAATACACCTTCTTTAATCCCTTCTACTTCCATCAGATCTTCAATCTTCTGAAATGCTCCATGTTCTTCCCGGTAACGTACGATCGCATCTGCCTTCGCTTCGCCGATTCCTGAAAGTGTCATCAATTCGTTTTTTGCCGCCGTATTGATATCAATCTTTCCATCCGATGTACTTCCGGCTTTTTCTGCATTGTCCTCATTCTGCACCAAAGTACCGCCATTATCCATACCGGCTTTTACTTCTTCTTTCGTCGGAACGTATATTTTGGAACCATCTTCGATTACTTCTGCCTGATTGAGTGTCTGATCTGCCGCCTCTTCCGTCAGTCCGCCCGCCATCTGAATGGCTTCAAACAAACGGCTGTCTGCTGTCAGTTCGTATACTCCGGGCTGGTTTACCGCACCGCATACATGCACATAACAAATCTGCAGTTTTTCCCGGTCTGTCTGTTGTTCTTTCTGTCCGGAATTAACAGCGATGTCTGGTTTGTCTGAATCCGTATCATTTCTATTCAACGGAACCAGTTCCGTCTGTCCTTGTGGATTTCCGGCTCTGCAGCCAGTCAGGCTACCTGTACACATGACACTTAACACTACCAGAAAAAGCAGTGGTATCCGGCATATTTCTTTCTGTATGTTTCTTTTTTCTGTTATTTTGTTTTGTCGTTTTTTTCTACGCATAACTTCTCCTTTACAGTCTGTCGGAAACTGTAAATCCCCGCATATGCCTAGTGAATTAATTGTACTATTTCCATTGAAAAATTGCAACACCAATCAGGGCAATGGACATACCAATAATTTTGCGTATTTCCAGCGGTTCTTTGTCTACTCCAAACAACCCGAGAAGTTCGATCACATATGCTACGATCAATTGCGATATCACGATCAGAAGTGCTGCTTTCGCCGGTCCCAGCGACGCCATACTCTTGATCACAGTCCATGTGATCCCTGCACCGATCACGCCTCCAAGTAATACATATCTGGGTTCCACTTTCCACAATGCGCCAACAGAATCTCTTCCGGCGATAAGCCATGCAACGGCACATAGCAGGAATGCACTGAACTGCACCCAGCCGTTACTCACCCACATTCCGGTTGTCTTTGTTACCTGCGTATTAAATACTCCCTGTACACTCATAAGCGCTCCCGACAAAAGCGCAATCAAAAAACCAGTCATCTTCATACCTCCTGCCTATGCAGATAATATGTCCCATGACCGGCTTTTATATTCCATTTCTTTACTTTTTACAATGCTTTCTTTAATATCCGGATCATCTCATCCACCTGTTCAAGCTCAATAATAAGCGGTGGTACAAAACGGATCACATCGCTTCCGGCACCGATAATCAGCAGCCCCTCTTTCAAAGCTGCTCCTGTAATCTCAGATATAGGTTTTGTCACCTGAATTCCCTGCATCAGACCTTTTCCTTTGACCGCTTTTACAGTATCATATTCTTCCACAAGTTCTTCCAGTTTTTTTGTCAGATATGCGCCGACTTTCTGCACATGTTCTACCAGATGCTTCTTTTCAAATATCTCAATAGTCTTACTTACTGCCGTACAAGCCAGTGGATTTCCCCCGTAAGTTGTACCGTGATCCCCAGGCTCCAGTGAATATTTTGCAACTTCCTCTGTCATTGCAAATGCACCGACCGGAATTCCACTTCCGATAGCTTTTGCCATAGACATGATATCCGGTTTGATGTCATAAGCCTGCCATGCAAACATAGCGCCTGTTCTTCCCATACCGCACTGTACTTCATCACAAATCATAAGGATTCCTTCTTCGTCACAGAGTTTACGTATTCCTTTCATGAATTCCTCTGTGGCTGCATTGATTCCACCCTCACCCTGTAACGGTTCCAGAATGATCGCACAAGTCTTATCTGTCACCAGTGCTTTCACACTGTCCAGATCATTGTATTGTGCAAATGATACCCCCGGAACAAGCGGTTCGAATGGTTCACGATACGCATCATGTCCTGTCACAGATACGGCTCCAAAACTTCTTCCATGGAAAGATTCCTTCATCGCAATGAATTCATACCGTCCTGTTCCTTTTTTGTATGCATATTTTCTTGCTGCTTTTAAAGTTCCTTCTACCGCTTCCCCTCCACTGTTGGTGAAGAAGATACGGTCCATTCCTGTAATACGTTTCAGATCTTCTGCTGCCTTTCCGCAAGCCGTATTATAGTACAGATTAGAAGTATGAAAAATCTTATCGATCTGTTCCTTTAACGCATCATTCAATTCTTTATCAGCATATCCCAGCGAAGACACTGCATATCCGGCCGCAAAGTCCAGATATTTTTTTCCTTCTGTATCATATAGATAAGCACCTTCTCCACGCTCTAATACGACCGGAAACTGATTATACGTATGTAACAGCGCTTCGTTTGTCTCTTTCATATATTCATTCATAACTTATTCTCCGTAATAATATCGTTCTTCTATATCATTTTTAATTGCAGTTCCGATACCTTTATTTGTAAAGATTTCAAGAAGCAGACAATGCGGAATTCTTCCATCCAGGATATGTACTCTTGATACTCCGTTCTCAATCGCATCGATACAGTTCTGTATCTTCGGCAACATACCTCCACCGATATAGCCTTCTTCCATCAGTTTCTTTCCGTCTGATATATTCAGTTCAGAAATCAATGTGGACGGATCCTTTGGATCTTTGTATACTCCTTCAATATCTGTCAGGAATGCAAGCTTCTCTGCATTGATTGCTTTTGCTATCGCACATGCAGCATCATCCGCATTGATATTATACGTATTATAGTCATCGTCCAGGCCAATCGGTGCGATAATCGGGAGGAAATCTTTCTCCAGAAGATCGTAGATGATATCCGCATTCACTTCTTTGACATCTCCGACAAATCCGATATCCTCACCGTCTGCCAGCTTCTTGTCTACTTTCAGAAGTCCTCCATCTTTTCCACTGATACCAATGGCTCTTACACCGAGCTGCTCCACCAGCTGAACAAGGCTTTTATTCACTTTCCCAAGTACCATCTCTGCAAGTTCCATCGTCTCTGCATCTGTCACCCGCAGCCCATTGATAAACTGTGGTTCCATGCCGACTTTTCCTACCCATTTGCTGATTTCTTTTCCACCGCCGTGAACAATGATTGGTTTGAAACCGACTAATTTCAGCAGCGTAACATCCTGAATGACTCTTGCTTTCAGTTCTTCGTCTACCATAGCGCTTCCGCCATATTTTACTACAATAATCTTACGGTTGAATCTCTGGATATACGGAAGAGCTTCAATCAGTACTTCTGCTTTGTCCAGATATTTCTGCATTGCTTTTTCCATCTTTCAATCTCCTAACTTCTGTAATCTGCATTGATCTCGATATATCCGTGAGTCAGGTCACATCCCCATGCAGTTGCTGTCTTGTCACCCATCTTCACATCTGCAATTGCTGTAACTTCAGTCTCAGACAGGATCTTTGTTGCCTCTGCCTCACTGTAATCTACAGCTGTACCATTTTCAATGATCTGGATTTTTCCTGCTTTGCTTTCGAAAAACAGGTCAACCTTTTCAGGATCGAACTGCGCTCCGGAATATCCCATTGCACAGAGGATTCTTCCCCAGTTTGCATCATGTCCTGCGATTGCTGTCTTTGTAAGATTGGAACATACGATTGATTTTGCAAGTGTCTTAGCCTGCTCTACACTCTCGCATCCGACCGCTTTCACTTCGAATAATGCAGTTGCACCTTCTCCGTCTCCGGCGATTTTCTTTGCAAGATATTCATTTATCGTATGCAATGCTTCTGCAAAATTCTTATAATCTTCTGTTCCATATGTAATCTCCGGATTCTCTGCCATACCATTTGCCAGTAATACAACTGAGTCGTTCGTAGAAGTATCTCCATCTACAGAGATCATGTTGTAAGTATCTCCGACATCTTCACTTAATGCTTTCTGAAGTGCATCCTTTGTGATCACAGCATCTGTTGTAATAAATGCAAGCATCGTGCACATATTCGGATGGATCATTCCAGATCCTTTTGCCATACCACCGATCGTAACAGTCTTTCCGCCAACTTCAATTGCAACGGCCAGTTCCTTTGGAAATGTATCGGTTGTCATAATTGCTTTGGCTGCTTCTGTACCGTTTTCCAGTGTATCATTCTTCTTACCTGCCAGTACTTTGATTCCGGCTGTCAGTTTGTCGATCGGAATCTGCTTTCCGATCACTCCGGTTGAACCGATGAGGACACCATCTGCAGAAATATTCAGTGCTTTGGCTGCTGCATCTGCAGTATCTTTACAATATCCAAATCCCTCTGCTCCGGTGCAGGCATTGGCGATTCCTGAGTTCACAACTACCGCCTGTGCTTTTGCACCACTCTTTACGACCTGCTGATCCCATTTTACCGGTGCCGCTTTTACGACATTTGTTGTAAATGTTCCTGCTGCCACGCATGGAACCTGGCTGTATACCAGTGCCATATCTGTTCTGTCTTTATACTTGATTCCTGCTGCTGTACTTGCTGCTTCAAATCCTTTTGCTGCGGTCACTCCGCCTTTTACCTGTTTCATCTGTTCTTCCACCTTTCTTAATTCTCTTTTCTTATGTTTTGATAAATTCCTTTACTGGATAAACGCCGTGATATTTGCTTCATTCAGTGTAAAATCGTAATAATTCAGATCTTCCCTCTTTGTCCATCCTATTTCGTTCCAGAATGCATTGCCGATATCGTTCTGTGTGAATGCGATCAGGGATACTTTGTTGATGCCTTCTTTTTTCAGTGCCTCCATCGTAAATACTACCATGGCTTTTCCAATGCCTCTCATTCTGTGATTCACATCTACACACACATGATACAGACAGCCCCGTCTTCCATCATGCCCGCAGAGAATCGCTCCGACGATCTTCCCATCTTCTTCGGCAACTACGCTTGTTGTTGGATTTCTTTTTAAGAAACGTTCTATTCCTTCTTTTGAATCATCCACACTTCGTATTCCGAATCCTTTGATGCTCATCCACAGTGCGTGCACCTGGTCGAAATCTTCAATTGTCATTACTCTTATATTCATATGTATTATTTTTCTCCTCTGTCTGTATTTTCCGGTAAATCTACGGGAACATCGGTACCAGTTCCAGTCCTTCTGTCTCCGGAAGTCCGAACATCAGGTTCATGTTCTGTACTGCCTGTCCTGCCGCGCCTTTTACCAGGTTGTCGATTGCTCCCATCATGATGATGCGGTTCGTTCTTGAATCGATCTTGAAGTTGATGTCCACATAGTTACTTCCTTCTACCCATTTTGTCTCCGGACAAACATCTTTTTCAAGAACACGGACAAATTTCTCATCTTTATAATATTTATCATAGATTGCTTTCACTTCTTCGTATGTTACATCTTTTTTGAGTGTTGCATATTCCGTTGCCAGGATTCCTCTGTTCATCGGAACCAGATGTGGTGTGAAGTTGATCAGCACTTTCTCTCCGGATGCATATCCGAGCTGCTCCTCAATCTCCGGTGTGTGTCTGTGGCTTGCGACACCGTACGCTTTCATATTCTCATTCACTTCACAGAAAAGGTTCGGTACTTTTGCACCACGTCCTGCTCCGGATGTTCCCGATTTTGCATCCACGATCAGGGTATTCATATCAATGATTCCTTCTTTTGCCAGTGGATATGCGGTCAGGATGGAACATGTTGTATAGCATCCCGGATTGGCTACCAGTCTTGCATTCTTTACATCTTCTCTGTTGATCTCACAAAGCCCGTACACTGCTTCTTCAATATATTGTGGACTCTTATGCTCGATTCCATACCACTTTTCATATGTAGCTACATCTTTGATACGATAGTCTGCACTCAAGTCGATGATCTTTGTCTCACTTAAAATCTTATCATTCATCATCGATGCACAGAAGCCTTGCGGCGTTGCTGTGAAGATTACATCTGCCTGTTTTGCAAGTTCTTCCATATTATCATCCAGACATGTTGCATCCACGATCTGGAACATATTCTGATATACATCTGCGTATTTTTTATCTATATAACTTCTGGAGCCGTACCATACGATCTCTGCGTCCTTGTGTCCGGTAAGGATTCTTACCAGTTCTCCTCCGGCATATCCGGTCGCTCCAATAATTCCAACTTTAATCATCTATATAACACCCTTTCCGATATTGAATTTTTATAAATTATTGTTCGTTTTATAGTACCCCAAATTCCTGTGATTGTCTAGTTGGATGGGATTGTTTTTCAAAAATCCATATATTTACTTTTGTGTTGTAAATCATGAACTTGCATAATTATACATCCACATTGCATATTATGCAAGCTTTTTCTTCAAATTGTATTGGGATTTAATTCAGGAAGGCTGTGGATACCCGAACCGGAATAAAGCTTGGAAAGGCGTTCCTGCTCAGGTTCCATTGGCGGGTCAATTCTAAAGGGGCAAAATTCTGCTAAAAACAGGCTTTCAAAATTTGAAACTCGGCATACGCCTCAGACAATCAAATTTTGAAAACCTAACGCAGAATTTTACCCCTTAAGAATTACCAACGCCTCTTTCACATTCACTGGAACGCCTTTCCAAGTTTTATTCCGTGTGTATCAAATGCCTTACGAATGAAATGACAAATACGTAACCGTTGTGGCAGCGAAAGGTTACAGTAATCAGCTGTCATTAGTGGATTTTCAAGGCTTTTGACAAGATTGTGTACCGTAGTGGACTACACCAGGTTATAGTTTCGGGTATTTCATTTCTTAACATCCGCAGCCAGTCACGACTTGAAGAAAACAGTATAAAGTGGTTCTGGTGAATGTGG
>NZ_WWSA01000047.1:0-18358 GCF_009875615.1 Dorea sp. BIOML-A1 | reverse complement strand
GCATTTGATACACACGGAATAAAACTTGGAAAGGCGTTCCAGTGAATGTGAAAGAGGCGTTGGTAATTCTTAAGGGGCAAAATTCTGCGTTGGGTTTTCAAAATTTGACTGTCTGAGGCGTATGCCGAGTTTCAAATTTTGAAAGCCTGTTTTTAGCAGAATTTTGCCCCTTTAGAATTGACCCGCCGATGGAACCTGAACAGGAACACCTTTCCAAGCTTTATTCCGGTTCGGGTATCCATAGTCTTCCTGAATTAAATCCCAATTTTATGCACCTTCTCATCATCTGTAATAAATATCGCCTCCACTCCATCCATACTCTGGATCAGTTCCATTCCTTTCTCGTATCCCAGTAGAAAGCAGGTTGTGCTGAGTGCATCTGCTTTTGTAGAAGAGTCTGTGATGATCGATACACTGTAAAGATTGTTCTCGCACGGATATCCGGTCCGTGGGTCCAGGATGTGATGATATAGTTTTCCGTTTTTCTTAAAATACCGTTCATAGATTCCGGAAGTTACAACTGTCTGGTCTTTTAACTGTACAGAGGTGATAGCTTCGCCGGATTCATCGAAAGGTTTCTGGATTCCGATGTTGTATTTGCTTCCGTCGGGTTTGGTGCCGATGACATCAACGTTTCCTCCAAGATTGATGATCGCATGTTTTATCCCTTGCTTTTTGAGATATGTTTTCACCTGGTCGGCAATGTATCCTTTGGCGATGGCTCCCAGATCGATGCCGGCTTCGGGATCTTCCAGTGTAACGGTGTTATCCTGAATGTCGACCTTTGTGTAATCAACGTGGCTTACGGCCTGGGCAATGGCATCGGAAGATGGAACCGTTGGTTTATCTGCCTTGAAATCCCAGAGAGCCGATACCGGTTCAATGGTGAGATCAAATGCACCGCCGGAAAGTTCGCTGTAATGGATACCCTCCTGAATAAGATTGGCCGTTTCGGAAGAGACAGTGAAGGGCTGACCGTTTGCGTGGTTTAATTTATAAAGTTCACTGTCTGTATTGGTGGTGGAGAACATTGTGTCATATTTTTCGCAAAGTTTCTTCAGACCATCCAGAATACTTTCATCTGCAGGATCAAGGATCTGGATCTTGATGACAGTGTCAAAGAGCATGTCGGTATAAGTGAGATCCTGATCGGTCTGTGTACTGCTTTTTGCGCCGGAGCATCCGGCCAAGAGAAGAGCAGAGGCAGTGAGAACCGCACTGAGTGTTTTTATGATATTATTTTTTTTACATTTCATAATACTAATAACCTCGTAGTTGATGATTTTCTATCATGTATTTACATAACTTGTAGTATAACATGAAAAAAAACAGATGCAAACCAAACATATTTTCTTTTTTGTTGAATGGGACAATTTCTTGTGATAGAATAGTACCGTTAGTGGACAAGGAGAGAACGTATGAATTGGAAGAAAAAAGATGCGGTTCTTATATTGACAGTTCTTTTGATTGCCGGTGCAGCTTTCGGTGTACATGAATTTGCCGGCGGGGATGGAGCTGATACCGTGACTGTGAAGGTGGATGGTAAGGTGACAGGAACCTATCCGCTCGCAAAGGATCAGAAGATTAGGATCAATGGCGGTACGAATATACTTACGATAAAGAACGGAAAAGCGAAGATGACGGATGCAGACTGTCCGGATCAGTTGTGTGTACATCAGAAAGCAGCTTCAAAGAATCATGAGAGCATTATCTGTCTGCCGAATAAAGTAGTGGTTGAGGTAGACGGAAGTGAAGAAAGTGAATTCGATGCAGTGGCAAATTAGGAGGGGCATTGTGAAGAACAGAGTGGCATATTTTGGAGTGTTTACGGCACTGGCGCTGATATTCAGCTATGTGGAGACGCTGATCCCTATCAATTTCGGAATCCCGGGAGTGAAGCTCGGGCTTGCGAATCTGGTGATCGTGATCGCGTTATATAAGATGAAGCTGACGGAGGTATATCTGTTGTCTGTGGTCAGAGTACTACTGTCAGGATTCATATTTGGAAATTATTTCAGTATCATTTACAGCCTGGCCGGTGGATTGTTAAGTCTGACGGTAATGGCACTCTTGAAGAAGAGCAAAGGATTCAGTGTGATGGGAATCAGTGTGGCGGGCGGAGTGTTCCACAATGTGGGACAGCTGATCGTTGCAATGCTTGTGGTGGAGACATTCAGTGTCGGTTATTATTTCTCGGTGCTTCTGGTCGCAGGACTGATTACCGGACTGGTGATCGGGATCGTGTCGGCGGAAATGTTGAAGAGAATTAAGAATATACAGTTTTGATGGAGGAACTATGATTACATATATACGTGGAATTCTGGAAGGAATGGAAGAAGACAAGGTCATTGTAGATGTCGGCGGTGTCGGATATGGAATCTACATGGCAGGGACCGCAATGGGCAGGCTTCCGGCTCTTGGAAAAGAAGTAAAGATCCACACACATCTGCATGTTAAGGAAGATCTGATGCAGTTGTATGGCTTCCTTACCAGGGATGAACTCCGTGTGTTCCGGCTTCTGATCGGTGTCAGCGGGATCGGACCGAAAGGCGGTCTTGGAATTCTTTCGGCACTCGGACCCGATGATCTGAGATTTGCGGTTGCATCGAATGATGTAAAGGCAATACAGGCGGCACCGGGAATCGGTAAAAAGACGGCGGAGAAGCTGATTCTGGAATTAAAAGACAAGTTGAAGCTGGAGGATGCGCTTGAGAATACCGTGAATGCAGTACAGAACACGGCGGATACATCTGCAGGCATGGCAAATGAGATGACAGGAGAAGCGGTACAGGCACTGGTTGCACTCGGGTATGGCAATACCGAGGCATTAAAAGCAGTCAGACAGGTAGAGATTACGGAAGAAATGAGTGTGGAAGATGTTCTCCGTCAGTCTCTGAAATATATGTTGTAGAAGGTAAGGCAGACAGATGAGCAGAAGAATTATGACGACTGAGAATCTGGAAGAAGATGTCAGGATCGAGAATCATTTAAGACCTCAGCTTCTGGAAGATTACATTGGTCAGGCAAAAGCAAAAGAAATGCTGAAGATTTATATTGAAGCGGCAAAGGCGAGGGGCGAGGCACTGGATCATCTCTTGTTCTATGGACCTCCGGGACTTGGAAAGACGACACTTGCGGGAATCATTGCCAATGAGATGAATGTAAATATGAAGATCACATCAGGACCGGCGATCGAAAAGCCGGGAGAGATGGCGGCAATCCTGAATAACCTGCAGGAAGGGGATGTCCTTTTTGTAGATGAGATCCACCGCCTGAACCGTCAGGTGGAGGAAGTGCTGTATCCGGCGATGGAAGACTATGCGATCGATATTATGATCGGAAAGGGCGCTTCGGCAAGATCGATCCGTCTGGATCTTCCAAAATTCACCCTGGTAGGGGCAACGACAAGGGCAGGTATGCTGACAGCGCCTTTGCGGGACCGCTTCGGTGTGGTGACCAGGATGGAATATTATACGGTCGAAGAACTGAAGATGATCATTTTACGTTCGGCAAAGGTTCTGGAAGTCGGGATTGATGAAAATGGTGCATATGCGATGGCGAGACGTTCGCGGGGGACTCCGAGACTTGCCAATCGTCTGTTAAAGCGTGTCCGGGATTTTGCCCAGGTGAAATATGACGGCTACATCACAGAAGAAGTGGCGGATTATGCACTGGATCTTCTGGATGTGGATAAGGAAGGTCTGGATCAGACAGACAGAGGGATCCTTCTGGCTATGATCGGGAAATTCGGCGGCGGCCCGGTCGGATTGGAGACGCTTGCGGCATCGATCGGAGAAGATCCGGGTACGATTGAGGATGTATATGAGCCATATCTGTTGAAGAATGGGTTTATTCAGAGAACTCCAAGAGGAAGAGTCGTGACGGATGCGGCATATGCCCATCTGGGAATTTGTAAGGAAAATGAATAAAATAGTTGGTTTTTCTTACAGATTAGTTTATAATAGTTATCAGAAATTATGAAAGTTCGAGGAGGCTTCTTATGGCATCATCAAAAAACTATACAGAAGTATTAATAGGAGGAAAGGTTTTTACTTTAAGTGGATTTGAAAGTGAAGACTATTTACAGAAAGTTTCTACATATCTGAACCATAAGCTGGACGAATGCAGCAATAGTGAGGGATATCGCAAGCAGAGCGCAGAGACCAGAAGTATTCTGCTGGCGCTGAACATTGCGGATGATTACTTTAAGGCGAAGAAGCAGGGCGGTACACTGGAAAGTGATATCGAGGCAAAAGATAAAGAGATGTATGACTTAAAGCATGAACTGATATCCGTTCAGATCAAGCTGGAGAATGCAGAGAAAGCGATGGACAAGCTGAAGGAAGAGAATAAGGAACTTCAGATGAAGATCGTACAGCTGGAAACAGAGATTAAGAATAATAAGTAAGAATTAGGCTGTCACACGACAGCCTTTTTTACAAGAAAGAAAAGACAGGATAAGAGACTATGAACAGAGTGGTAGAGATATTGGCACCGGCAGGTTCGCTGGAATGCCTGCAGGCAGCAATAGCCGCAGGTGCGGATGCAGTATACCTTGGCGGTACCAGATTTGGAGCAAGGGCATATGCACAGAATCTTTCGGAAGAAGATATGGTGCAGGCAATTGAATACGTACATATTCACAGAAGAAAGATATATATGACGGTGAATACACTTCTGAAAGACAGGGAGATGGAGGAATTGTATGCATATCTGCTTCCGTATTACAGAGCGGGACTGGATGGAGTGATCGTACAGGATATCGGTGTGGTAAAGTATATCAGAGAGCATTTTCCAGAGATGCCGGTACATGCAAGTACACAGATGACCATTACCAATACGCTCGGAGCGGATCATTTAAAACAATACGGAATCACGAGAGTCGTGCCGGCGAGAGAACTTTCGCTCGGGGAAATCCGTGATATGAAGAGACAGACGGGACTGGAGATGGAATGTTTTGTACATGGAGCACTGTGCTATTGTTATTCCGGCCAGTGCCTTCTCAGCAGTATGATCGGCGGACGGAGCGGCAACAGAGGACAGTGCGCACAGCCGTGCCGTCTTCCTTATCAGATAGATGGAAAGAAACCGGCAGATCTGATGAGTCTGAAGGATCTGTGTACAATAGACATTTTGCCGGAACTGATCGATGCGGGGGTTGATTCATTTAAGATAGAAGGAAGAATGAAGCAGCCGGAATATGTCTATACGGTTGTAAAGATGTATCGGAAATATGCGGATCATTATCTTAAGCTTCAGAAAGAAGGAAAAGACAGATCGGCATACCGGGTGTCAGAGGCTGATAAACGGGAACTGCTTGCTGCTTACCAGAGGCGTGGTTATTGTGAGGGCTACTATCATCAGCATAACGGCAGAGATATGATATCATTGAAGCGTCCGAAGAATGCCAAAGATGGCAACACTGAGGAAAAACCGTGGCAGGATATAAAAGTACAAGAAAAAATTAATGGTATTTTAACATTTTCTGTCGGAAAGCGTGCTAAACTAACAGTATCGTATGGCAATATTACCGTGGAATGTACCGGTCAGGAAGTTCAGGAAGCGCAAAAGCAGCCGTTGGATCCGAAAAGAATTGAAAAACAGATGAGAAAGACCGGCAATACAGAGTTTGTGTTTGAACGTCTGAAGATCCATACAGAAGGAAATGTGTTCCTGCCGATGCAGGCGCTGAATGAACTGCGAAGAGAAGGAATCAAAGAACTGACAGAGAAGATACAGATGCAATACCGGAGAGAAAAAGCGGATTGTGAGACAGAAACAAAAAAAACCGTGGAAAAGAACAGCACCGGAAAGGAATGCAGTATATCTGCGTCTGTGCAGTCAAAAGCACAGCTTGAGGCAGCGGTAAACAGCGGAGTACGGTGTGTGTATCTGGATGAGGAGATAGAATTTGAACGTGAAAACGGCGTACAGTATTTCCTTGCGATGCCATACATTTTCAGGGAACATACGATCCGCAGATATGAACGTATGTATGCAAAAATCGAGGAAAAATATGATGGTATACTGATCCGCAACTGGGAGAGTTATGCGTGGCTCAGACAACATGCATACCAAAAAGAAATCCGCAGTGATTATAATCTCTACATTTTTAATCAAAAAGCAAAAGAAGAGTTGAAGGATCTGGGGATCGGACAGGGAACAGCACCGGTGGAATTGAATGATCGTGAGCTGGCAGAACTTGGGATAGAAGAACAGGCATTTATCGCATATGGATACCAGCCGGTGATGGTCAGTGCGGGCTGTATAAAGAAGACCAGTGCTTCCTGTGACGGAAAAGGCGGAGTACTTACGATTTCTGACCGTTATCAGAAGGAGTTTACAGTCAGATGCTATTGCAGAGACTGTTATAATGTAATGTATAATTCAGCACCGTTGTTCCTGGCGGATAAGGCGGAAGAGATCAGAAAGCTGATGCCTGCACAGATACGGCTGGATTTTACAGTTGAGAATAAAGAACAGGTAAGAGAAATCTGTAAGATATATATGAATGCATTTACAGAAGGAAAAAAGATGGAACCTCAGATACGGGAGTATACGAGGGGGCATTTTAAAAGAGGAGTAAAGTAGGTGGAAAGTTGGTAAACATAATTGTACAGTTATCAAAATATCTGATGATACTGATGATTACAGTGTATACGTATCTGTGTTTCAGTATCTTTGGATATTATGATCCGGATAAAAAGAAACGTTGTCTCAGGAAGCAGAATGTGCTGATGTTTGTGATGCATCTGACGGCATTTCTTGTGATGTATCTGGAAAAAAAGGATACAAAGATTCTGGCATTGTATCTGATGCAGGTGACGCTTCTTGGAGGAACGATCCTGTTGTATAGCTTTATTTATCCGAAAGTATCACGTCTGATTGTAAATAATATGTGTATGCTGCTCAGCATCGGTTTTATCATGATCACCAGACTGAATTATGATAAGGCTGCGAAACAGTATCTGATCGCGGCAGCAGGAATTGTGCTCTGCCTTGTGATTCCGATCATTATCCGAAAAGCACGTTTTCTGTCGGAATGGAGAATTCTTTACGGAATTATCGGTATCGTGTCGCTGGCGATAGTAGTGGTTGTAGGTAAGGTGTCTTATGGTGCAATGCTTGGCTTTACAGTTGCCGGAATCAACATCCAGCCATCAGAACTTGTGAAGATTGTCTTTGTGTTCTTCGTGGCATCGAGTTTTAAGCGTTCTACAGAATTTAAAGATATTGTGGTGACGACGGCAGTTGCAGCATTTCATGTGTTGATCCTTGTGGTATCTAAGGACCTTGGTGCGGCGCTTATTATCTTCGTCGTATATCTGGTCATGTTATATGTGGCGACACATCAGCCGCTTTATATTCTCGCAGGACTTGGTGCGGGAAGTGCCGGAGCAGTTGTGGCGTATCATCTGTTTACGCACGTTAAGACGCGTGTAAATGTATGGAGAGACCCGTTTGGAACATATGATAAAGGCGGTTATCAGGTAGCACAGTCATTATTTGCCATCGGGACCGGCGGATGGTTCGGAGCGGGACTTTATCAGGGACAGCCGGACACGATTCCGGTATCGGCAGAGGACTTCATCTTTTCTGCAATTTCAGAAGAGATGGGGCTGATCTATGCGATGTGTCTGATACTGATCTGTGTGAGCTGTTATGTGATGTTCTTAAATATCGCAATGCAGCTGCATAATCTGTTTTATAAGATGGTAGCGCTGGGACTTGGTACCTGTTATATATTCCAGGTGTTTTTAACGATCGGAGGAGCGACAAAGTTCATTCCGTCAACAGGTGTAACACTTTCGCTGGTAAGCTATGGCGGAAGTTCTCTGATCAGTACGCTGATCATGTTTGCAATTATCCAGGGACTGTATATTTTAAGAGAAGACGAGGAAGAGGATATTGAGAGAAGGAAGAAAGAACGGTTACGAGCAAAGAGAAGCCGACAGGAGAGTGCGGCGGGATATCGAGAGGCAGAATATGACCCGCAAAGAGCGAAAAGAAGCCAAAAAGCGCGAAAAGAAGCGGCTCAAGGCAAAGCGCGCAAGAAACAAAGAGTTCGCTAGAGTTACGTATGTATTCGTAGCGCTTTTTCTGGTACTGCTGGGATATATCGGATATTTTCAGGTAAAAAAAAGCCAGGAGATCATCAGAAGTCCTTATAATGCCAGACAGAATTCGAATGCAAAGAGGGTGACCCGGGGAACAATTGTGGATAGGAACGGGAACGTGCTTGCGAAGACCGATACGGCAGCAGACGGAAGCGAGACAAGAGAGTATCCTTATGGCGATGTATTTGCACATGTGGTCGGTTACAGCGTACAGGGCAAATCCGGGATCGAATCTCTGGAGAATTATGACCTGCTGACTTCGGATGAGAATTTCCTGATCAAGTTGAAGAATGAATTCCAGGATAAAAAAAATATGGGAGACACGGTTGTGACAACACTGGATGCAGACCTTCAGGAAGCGGCATATCAGGCACTGGGAGAGAAAAAAGGTGCGGTAGTGGTGATGGAGCCGAAGACAGGAAAGATCCTTGCCATGGTATCTAAGCCGGACTTTGATCCGAATACGGTAGAATCCAGCTGGAACGCTCTGAGTACAGATGAAAACAGTGTACTGTTGAATCGTGCGACACAGGGGCAGTATGCACCGGGTTCTACGTTCAAAGTAGTGACACTTCTGGAATTCATGAGGGAGAATCCGGATTACAGTTCTTATTCTTATAATTGTACCGGTTCGATCGAGAACAGTGGAATTAAGATTCACTGCTATAACGGACATGTCCACGGGCAGGTCAGTCTGGAGGAAAGTCTGGCATATTCGTGCAACACATCTTTTTCGAATATAGGACTTTCACTGGATCCGGTGAAATTTAAGAAGACGGCAGAGGAAGTTCTGTTTGAGTCAAAACTGCCTTCGGATCTTCCGTATAGTAAGAGCAGCTTTACGATGGATAGCTCTGCCGGAAACGGTACAAAGATGATGACGGCGATGGGACAGGGGGAGACGCAGGTAAGCCCGTATCATATGGCACTGATCACATCTGCTATCGCCAATGGCGGGAAGCTGATGAAGCCGTATCTGGTTGACAAGGTGACAAATGCATCGGGAGCGGTCATGAAAGAGACGGATCAGAAAGAATATAAGCAGCTTATGACAGCTGAAGAAGCTGCCCAGATCAAAGAATACATGAAGAGCGTAGTAGATTACGGTACCGCATCTGTATTGAGCGGACAGAGCTACACAGCAGCGGGAAAGACCGGTACGGCAGAATATAGTTCTGATAAAGAAAAAGACCACTCCTGGTTCATCGGTATGTCGAATGTGGAAGATCCGGAACTGGTTGTAAGTGTGATCATTGAAGCATCAGACGGAACGGCAAAGGCGGTAAATGTTGCAAAAGAGATTTTTGACTCGTATTATTAGAAGTATAGAAGGACGGGAAATATGCGATACTATAAGCATCTGTACCTGACAGAAGGACTGGAAAAGAAAAAAGAGAAAATCATCCGCAAGCTGGAAGCCGGAAAACTGCAGCCGAGTGTGCATGTGATCACGCTGGCAATCAGTGAGAAGAATCAACTGGAAATCTATCCGACACTCCAGTTTAAGCAGCCTGCATTTCCGGAACAGGATCTGTTCGTGGTAGGAATTACAAAAGGATATGAGGAAGCGGTAGAACTGGTAGAACAGATCGTACAGGAAGTATATGAACAGACGGGCGGATGTGATATACGGTCTTATATATTAGAAAAAGAGCAGGGAAGATAAGATGGTGTTACATATTCTTTTGATCATTTTAAAAATAATAGGGATCATAATTGCAGTGATTCTCGGGCTGCTGTTTCTGTTTCTGGTGACCTTTTTGTGTGTTCCGGTGAGATACCGGCTCGATGCGTCAATGCCCGGAGAGATAAAGGAAAGCAGCGCATACGGCCGCGTGACGTGGCTCTTGCGCCTGATACGGATCGATGTGTCATTTGAAGAGCAGGAGTTAAAATGGCGGGTAAGGATTGCGTGGAAATCTTTCGGAAGTGAACCGCAGAAAAGCGGACATACAGATACTGAGAAGAAAAAATCGGAAGATCGTCCGGTGAAAACAGACGTTGAGAAAACAGAAACTGCGAAGATAGAATCTGAGAAGGAGGAAGCTCATGAAAAAGAGAATACAGATTCGAAAGAAAACCGGAAAGAACAGAGAGTGGAAAGCAGTAGCAGACTATCGGAAATGGAAGAAGAGCCTGAAGAAGAAAAAAGAACTGTGGAGAGCAGTAAAACGCTTCCGGAGAATGTGGAAGAAATCCCGGAAAGTACTCCTGAAAAAGCTGGGAGATTTGCGAAGATAAAATGTACAATCTTAAAGTTCTGTGATAAGATAAAGCATACGGTTGGACATGCAGAAGAAAAGCTGGACAGCATATTGGATAAGAAAGAAAGAATTATGAAGGAATTAGAAGATCCGGTGCACAGGAAAGCTTTTTCGAAGGTGAAAAAAGAGGCGGGCAAGCTGTTAAAGCGTTGGAAGCCGAAAGTAATAAAAGGTGAAGTTCAATTTGGATTCGAAGATCCGTACCATACAGGACAGGCACTGGCGGGATTAAGTATGATCTATCCGTTTATCGGAGATCATCTGTTGGTGGAACCTGATTTTGAAAGAAGGATCCTGAAAGGGAAAGTCAGAGTTCGCGGTGGATTCCGCATGATGCCGCTGGTCTGCTTCCTGTGGAACCTGGTGTGGTGCAGCGAGATCAGAAAGACATATCATGATATCCGCAAGTTTCAATTATAGATATAGAGAATGCAAGGAGGAAAGAAGATGGCTGAGAATAATTTCAAAGGGACTGTAGAAGCGCTGTTCCATGGTATGGACGGAGTGGTATCATCCAAGACGGTAGTAGGAGAAGCAATCCATATCGGCGATACGATTATTTTACCACTGGTAGATGTATCCTTTGCGGTAGGAGCAGGTGCGTTCAACGCAGATAAGAAAGAAAAAGGTGCCGGAGGTATCGGTGGGAAGATGACACCAAGTGCGGTGCTGGTCATTCAGAATGGTCACACCAAGCTTGTGAACATCAAGAATCAGGATACGATCACGAAGCTGCTGGATATGGTACCGGATGTGATGGATCGTTTTACATCCCGAAAAGAAGATAACGTTACGGAAGAGGATGTGAATAAGATCCTCGACGAAGCAGAAAAATAGCAGACATTTTTTTAGGCAGTGTACATATAATGTACAAAAAGCAGGTGTGTGTCTGTGAAAAGAATCGTAGGATTTGCATTGTTCTGGATAGCGGCAGGAATGCTTCTGGCACTGGTCATACCAGGTTTGTTCTGCCAGATTTTGTGTATGATCCTGTGCGTTGCAGTGGGATATTGCCTGTTTTGTTGCTGAAAATCGAAAAGTAAACAAAAAAATATCAAATAACTCTTGCAATTCTTGCAACAGTCTGCTAGAATAACTATTGTTGCGAGTTCGGACAAAGAACTTATTATGAGCGTTAGGAGGTGCAGTCATGGCAAAATGTGCTATTTGTGAAAAGGGTGCTCACTTTGGAAACAATGTCAGCCACTCTCATAGAAAATCACCAAAGATGTGGAAATCAAATGTAAAATCTGTTCGCGTGAAAACCGAAAACGGAGCTACAAAGAAGATGTATGTTTGTACTTCTTGTTTGAAATCAGGAAAAGTTGAGCGTGCATAAGATGTATTGAAACTCAGATTTCGATGTGTGGAATCTGAGTTTTTTTGCGCAATAAGAACTATTGTAATTAGCGGAAAAACAGAGTATAATAAAATATATTATGTTTTGATTTAGATAGAAGATAATAAAAGAAGTGGAGGTTTTGCTATGAAAGGGTGTATGAGTACAGATTTGGGAATTATTACCATTGATCCTGAAGTAATTGCAAAATATGCAGGAACAGTGGCGGTTGAATGTTTTGGTATTGTTGGAATGGCAGCTGTAAATATGAAAGATGGCCTGGTTCATCTGCTGAAAAAGGAGAGTCTGACAAGAGGAATCCATGTAAATATAAGTGATGATAATCATATCAGTATTGACTTCCACATTATTGTGGCATACGGTGTAAGCATTTCCGCTGTAACAGATAATCTGATCAGTGATGTGAAGTACAGAGTGGAAGAATTTTCCGGTATGCAGGTAGATAAGATCAACGTCTATATTGAAGGCGTAAGAGTCATTGATTAGTTTGTGGATTTTAAGGAGGAACGTAAGAAGTGGCTACGAAAACGATTAATGTGGACGTGCTTGCAAAGATGTTTCTTGCAGGTGCTCAGAACATTGAAGCAAAGAAAGACTATATCAACGAATTGAATGTATTCCCGGTACCAGATGGAGATACAGGTACAAATATGTCTATGACGATCATGTCAGCGGCAAAAGAAGTAACAGCATTAAATAACCCGGAGATGAAGGATCTTGCAAAGGCAATCTCTTCCGGATCCCTGCGCGGGGCGAGAGGTAACTCAGGAGTTATCTTATCTCAGCTTTTAAGAGGATTTACAAAGGCGATCAAAGAAGAGAAAGAGATTGATGTGCTTGCACTTGCTGCGGCATGCCAGAGAGCAAGAGATACTGCTTACAAGGCTGTTATGAAGCCGAAGGAAGGAACCATCCTTACTGTTGCCAGCGGAATTGCGACAAAGGCAGCAGAGATGGCTGAAGAGACAGATGATCTGGAAGTATTCATCCCGGCTGTGATCGAATATGCAGAGGAAGTGTTGAATAAGACACCAGAGATGCTTCCGGTATTAAAAGAAGCAGGTGTGGTAGATTCCGGCGGACAGGGACTTCTGGAAGTGATTAAAGGCGGATATGATGCATTCCTTGGTAAAGAGATTGATTACAGTTCGATCAAACCAAGTACAAGTGTTACCGTGAATAAGGTGAATGCAGAAGATACGGCAGATATCAAATTTGGATATTGTACAGAATTTATCATTCTGACAGAAAAAGAATTTACCGAAGAAGATGAACATGAATTCAAGAAATTCTTAAGCTCGATCGGAGATTCCATCGTATGTGTTGCGGATGATGATGTCGTGAAGATCCACGTACACACCAATGATCCGGGACTTGCGATCCAGAAAGCGCTGACTTATGGACAGCTTTCTAAGATGAAGATTGATAATATGCGTGAAGAACATCAGGAAAAACTGATCCGTGATGCGGAGAAGCTTGCAGAAGAACAGGCAAAAGAAGAAGCTGCATACGAAGAAAAGAAGACAGCAGAGCCGAGAAAGGCAATGGGATTCATTACCGTTTCCATTGGAGCCGGTATGAATGAGATATTCAAAGAACTGGGTGCAGATTATATCATCGAAGGCGGACAGACCATGAATCCAAGTACAGAGGACATGCTGAATGCTATCGATCAGGTAAATGCAGATACGGTATTTATCCTTCCGAACAACAAGAACATTATTCTGGCAGCAAACCAGGCAAAATCATTGGTAGAAGATAAAGAGATCATCGTAATCCCTACCAAAACTGTACCACAGGGAATTACAGCGATCATTAACTTTATGCCGGACGCAGATGTCAAGACAAATGAAGAGGCTATGCTGGAAGAGATTAAGAATGTAAAGACCGGTCAGATGACGTATGCGGTAAGAGATACACATATCGATGACAAAGAGATCCATGAAGGAGATATCATGGGTATCGGTGACAGTGGAATCCTTGCGGTAGGAAAAGATCTGGAAGAGACCACAAAAGAACTGATCGCGAATCTGGTAGATGAAGATTCCGAACTGATCAGTATCTATTACGGAGAGGAAGTATCAGAAGAAGAGGCGGAGAAATTCGCAGGAGAGATCGAAGAACTGTATCCGGATGTAGATGTGGATATTCAGTTTGGCGGACAGCCGATCTATTACTATGTGCTTGCTGTAGAGTAAGAGATAAAGTATAGAATTATATACAGAACCGGATCTGTATATCCAGAGTGAGAGAAGCTCCTGGTATATAGATCCGGTTCTTTGTATCCGGATGAGTTTTGTGATGAAGAGATTGGATTTACAGGATGGAGGGAAGGAAGCATCGTATGATAGAAAAGACAGATATCGGAGATTTGAAAGGAATCGGAGAGAAGACGAAAAAGCTCTTCGAAAAGATCAATATACATACGGTAGGTGATCTGATCCGTTATTATCCGCATGGATATGATGTGTACGAGGAAGCGGTGCCTGTCAGTGAACTGGAAGAAGACAAGATCCAGACCGTTACAGGCGCAATCTACGGTCGTGTGCAGGTATCCGGAAGCAGCCGGATGCAGGTGACAACGCTGTATGTAAAAGATATTACCGGAATATTAAAGGTAATCTGGTTTCGTATGCCATTCTTGCGGAATACGTTATCCGGCGGAGGCGTGATCACCCTGCGTGGAAGAGTCGTTCGCAAGAAAACGGGTGATCTGGTTATGGAGCATCCGGAGATCTTCTACCCATCTGCAAAATACGAAGAGAAACTGCATACATTACAGCCGGTCTATGGTCTGACCTCCGGACTATCCAACAACATGGTCATGAAGGCTATGAAACAGGCTCTGGACGGCCTGGATCTTACCAGAGAGATTCTGCCGGATTCCCTGCGTTTGAAATATGGTCTGGCGGAATATAACTATGCTGTGAGAGGAATCCATTTTCCCGAAGATAAAGAAGTCTTTTATCATGCGAGAGAACGTCTGGTATTCGAGGAATTCTTAGAGTTTATTCTGTCGATCAGGAGATTAAAGGAGAAAAATGAACGTCTGGAAAACAATTATCCGATGCAGCCACGCCCGGAGGTAGAGACATTTCTGAAGAGTCTGCCGTTTGAACTGACCGGCGCACAGACAAAGGTCTGGAAAGAGATTGAAAAAGATCTCGGTTCGGAGAAGACGATGTCAAGGCTGGTGCAGGGAGATGTGGGCTCCGGTAAGACGATCGTTGCGGTGCTTGCACTGATGAATGCGGCATTCAATGGCTGTCAGGGAGCAATGATGGCACCGACAGAAGTGCTTGCAAGACAGCATTATGAGAATATTACGAAGATGTTCGAAGAGTATGATATTCCGATCAAGGTAGAACTTCTGACGGGATCTATGACAGCAAAAGAAAAACGGCGGGCATATGACCGTATCGAGTGCGGTCTGGCGAAAATCATCATTGGAACACATGCGCTGATCCAGGGGGCCGTAAGTTATGATAATCTGGGACTTGTTATAACCGATGAGCAGCATAGATTTGGAGTAAAACAGAGAGAAACATTTGCGTTAAAAGGCGGGGAGCCGCACGTGTTAGTCATGAGTGCGACACCGATTCCGCGAACACTTGCCATCATTTTATACGGAGATCTGGACATCTCGGTGATCGATGAACTTCCTGCAAATCGTCTGCCGATCAAAAACTGCGTGGTAGATACCGGATACCGCAACACGGCCTACAATTTCATGAAAAAGCAGATCGCAGAAGGACGGCAGTGCTATGTAATCTGCCCTATGGTAGAAGAAAGTGAGACGATGGAAGCGGAAAATGTTACGGATTATACGGTGGCACTTCAGGAAGAGATGGGAGAACAGATTCAGGTAGCCTGTCTGCATGGCAAGATGAAGCAGGCACAGAAAGACGATATCATGGATCGTTTCGGAAGAAATGAGATCCAGGTACTGGTATCGACAACTGTGATCGAAGTCGGAATCGATGTGCCGAATGCAACGGTTATGATGATTGAAAATGCAGAGCGTTTCGGTCTTGCTCAGCTTCACCAGTTGAGAGGACGTGTGGGACGTGGAAAACACCAGTCCTATTGTATCTTCATGAGTGCGTCAAAATCGAAAGAAACAAAAAAACGGCTGGATATCCTGAATCATTCGAATGACGGATTCAAGATCGCAAGTGAAGACTTAAGACTCCGCGGACCGGGAGACCTTTTTGGAATCCGTCAGAGTGGTCTTATGAACTTTAAACTGGGGGATGTCTATCAGGATGCGAAGATCCTTCAGATGGCAAACGAGGCGGCAGACCAGCTCACAGAAGAAGATGAAGAATGGATCCGGAAACTGCCGAATTATGAGAATGCGGCGGAAGTTGTGCTGTAATCGGATTGTTTATCTGGTACATTCCGCAGATATGGATGGATATAGCGGCAAAAAAATAATCAACACATGACAACTTCGTATGATAGAAGTCATGTGTTGATTTTTTGATCTTTTAGTTTTTCATTCTGTGTTTACAGCTTGTTACAGATACTGTGCAGTTATTTACCTGCCATCTGTTTTTCCTGCTGTTCGATCATTTTCTTGACCATATAACCGCCGACAGATCCATTCTGTCTGGATGTCAGGTCTCCGTTGTAGCCATCTGATAACGGAACTCCAAGTTCACTTGCTACCTCGTACTTGAATTTGTCTAATGCACCCTTTGCTTCAGGTACGGCTGTTTTGTTTGATGAACGATTTGCCATTTTTTATACTCCTCCTTTTGGTAACTTTGTAACTTTTTCCTTGTCGTTACATCTATAGTATGTGGAGAAATACAATTAATACACTAGAAGTGTTTTCATAATCTGGAAATATTTTCAGATTAAAAATGACTATTCGTCCCAGCCTTCGTAGAAGCGGATGTTCATAGAAATATTGCGGACGATCTCGCCTTCTTTTACTTCAATATCTTCAATGTCAGATACATATGGGATCAATGGATCATCTTCGGAAAGTTCCAGTGTGATCCAGTCGCGTGCCGCTTCGTTGGCACTTTCAATGGCATCATCTAAAGTCTCGCCTTCACCATAACAACATTCCAGATCCGGGAAATATCCTTTATAGTGTCCTTCTTCGGTTTTGTGAAATACTGCAGGGTATATGAATTTCATAATTTGTCATCCTTTCAAAATGTGTTCCTGTCTATTATATGATTTTCGGAGTGGGAAAACAATAGGTGGATGGAATAATGTACAATTTCTCAGAGTAAGATAATAATAATCGAAAAGATGTCAGCGAGGAATCAGATGCGATGCGGCATAGACGATGTATCAGTGCAATACTAATGTCTTTTGTACTATTTTTACAACCGGTATATGCAGTTCCGCCGGAAGAGAATCAACCGGAAAATTCACAAGAAAATAATACAGAAAATGAGAAAAGACAACAGGAGCAGATCAGTGCACCGTCGGCAATTCTGATGGAAGCGTCAACAGGACAGATCATATATGAGAAAAATCCGGATGAGAAATTACCACCGGCAAGTGTAACAAAAGTTATGACATTGCTGTTGATATTCGATGCACTGGAAAGCGGCCAGATCAAGCTGGCGGATGAAGTGACAACATCTGAATATGCGGCGTCCATGGGCGGTTCACAGGTGTTTCTGGAGCCTGGGGAGACACAGACGGTAGATACGCTGATCAAATGTATCTCTGTAGCCAGCGCAAACGATGCCTGTGTATCAATGGCTGAATATATCTGTGGAAACGAAGAAGAATTTGTTGCAAAGATGAACAAACGGGCAAAGGATCTTGACATGAAAAATACACATTTTGTAAATTGCAACGGATTGGATGCAGACGGTCATCTGACAACGGCAAGGGATATTGCACTGATGTCAAAAGAACTGATCATTACATATCCGCAGATCTTCGATTACTGCAACATCTGGATGGAGAATATCACACATAAAACTCAAAAGGGCGAATCAGAATTCGGACTTACGAATACAAACAAACTGATCCGTCAGTATGAATATGCAACTGGGTTAAAGACCGGCTCTACCGGTAAAGCCAAATTCTGTGTATCCGCAACCGGAAGGAAAGACGACATCGATCTGATTGCCGTGATCATGGCAGCAGACGACAGCAAAGCCAGAGTTAGAGATGCGATCACTTTATTGAATTATGGTTTCGGAAAATGTCAGAAATATACAGAAAAAGAACAAAAGAAGATATCACCGGTCGAAGTCAGAGGCGGGACGGAAAAAGAGGTGAAGGTACGTCAGAAAGATACATTCACCTACGTGGACACCACAGGCGCTGACCTGTCTAAAATAAAGAGCAAAACAAGAAAAGACAAGAATGTAAAAGCACCATTAAAAAAAGGCGAAAAAGTAGGTGAAACAGTCTATTATCTGGATAGAAAAAAGATTGGAGCAAGAGATATTGTTACGACAGAAAAAGTTGAGAAACAAAATTACGGCAGTGCGTTGGAAAATGTGCTGGAAGAGTATTTTGGGATTTAATTAAATTGGGATTTAATTTATTAACGTAGTTGGCCTCTCGATCCTTGAAGAAAACAGTATAAAGTGGTTCTGGTTCAGGTTCCATGCTCTAAGAAAAACTAAGAGAGC
>NZ_WWSA01000046.1:0-19137 GCF_009875615.1 Dorea sp. BIOML-A1 | reverse complement strand
CTCCTTTCCGATTGTAAATCATTCTTCCATGATGCAGCGTCATTCATACAAACTTTTATCGGATGGACGATTGATGCTGGGCAATCTGTGGCACAGATCAGTACAAAAATTCCCAATGCGTTTATAGCCGGAATCATATATTGGTTATTGCTGATATTAGTTGTTGGAATATACGTAGCAGGAACAGGGATACTTGCGATACTGATAGAAATAAAGATTATAGAATTATATAAGAAAAACTGTTGGGATGTTATTACTCTACTAATGATACTGACAAGTGCTGTTGTCATCATTTATTTTGGAGAATCAATCAAAAAAGTAATGCCCATAAATCTTTTGTTTCTTTTATTATTTATACAGGGAATATATCTTGGAATCCGGTGTTATCTGAACACTCTTTACTGGACAAACCGATAAAAGAAAGGGCGGCAGTATTTTACTGTCGCCCTCTGGTTACTTATAAAGATTGGGTATTCTCTCTAATTCTATTGCTATATCCAATGATACTAACCACTAAAGAAATTCTAAAAATCCTGATTATAAATCTATCTTCTAATCTCACTTATGATATTCTCTTTTCCCATCTTCCAAGCCGGAAACATTACTGCCACTACTGCAATCACTACATTCAGCACCATAATTCCATTCAGAACCAGATTCGGAATATTAGTAGTATAATGTAAAAACTGCAGCACATGAGCCAGATAATAATTCATCACTCTGCGAAGAACTCTGTTATAAATAAGATAGATAAATACATCCGCCAACAATCCATACAGAATACCTGTCTGTAAAATCATCTTGTAAAATCCGCCGTCCGTAATCCCTATTGCTCTGATAATCCCGTACTCTCTTCTTCTGGTCAGAATCGTATGACTCATGCTGTTTACGATATGGAACAGGCTGATAATCAGCAGAATCACTGCAATACTGGAAAAGAAGATCTGCTGCTGTCCAAGATAACCTTTCTGTGTTGCAATTGCGGTCGTATAATCCTGCAATACTGCCTTGGGAACATCTCGGATTACTTGTAATAACTGATTGCTCACGATCTTTGCATCCGCACTATCAGCCGGCGATGCATTGATAAAACTATAATCTGTAATTCCAAAGTTTTCTTCCATCTGTTCGCCTGTCATAATCACACTCTGCGCATTTTTCCAGACTTCTGTATTCAGAAAATCTTTCTCCTGCGCCAACGGTCTGTTTACGATTGCCGCAATCTCAAACTCTTTTTCAATATAGTTTTCTTCGCCACTTTGGAATTTTAACAGTTCATCTGTATAGTTTTCTGTCTTTGGTACTCGAAGAGTAATGGTATCGCCCGGCTTCTTTCCATAAAAAAAGTAATTTCCCTGACCGTCCATATTCGCCGTCACAATCACTTGATTATTATTCTTTATTGTTTCCGGCTGAATCTCTCCCTCCAGAATAAAATCCCGAAGCTGTTCTATCATCGCTTCATCGTAACCGTACACATTATATTTAATCCGATAATTTCCATCTTCCTGCTGCTTACAGATCCCATCATATCTCTGGATATAATACGGCTCCTGATTTTGATATTTGAAATAGTCACTCCATTCTTCTTCTGACAAAAATTCGTTTTTGGAAATCTGTAATTCCCCCATCGTATACTTTGTCGCATATACATTCTCTGTTTCCGGCATGTTTTTAATCTTATCTGCTACCGCCTCCGGAATCGTATCCTTCAGCGAGTCAGATTTTAAAGAAATACGGTACTCAGAACCAAGCCCATCATCCGATATCAGCGAAAGTTCTGCGTGAACCTTCAAATTTTCTACCATATAGGTGGTACATAAGAAAATGCAACCGCCGATAGACAAGGATAATAAAATCCCTATTACCTTTCGTTTATTGGCAAACATGAATTTCCGCACCACTACATTTGCCATATTAACATTTCGCATAGCGTATATTTTTCTTCTTTTTACAAAAGAAGTATCTCCACTCATCACAGTTTTCAGCGAATCTTTCCGCATGGAACGAACCACGAGAAAGGCAACGAGTGCTAACGAAATCAGTAGAAATACAAAACCAAACACAACAGCTTCCTTTGAAACAAAAAACTCTACTGTATTTTCTCCTTCTGCTAACGTATGGTCCGCAACAGAAAGACCATTCCCTGCTCCACTGATTCCTTTTCCACCAAATACACCGCTAAATTTCTGATACATAAGGCTTAAAACACCATTTCCTAAAAGACATCCTAACGGATATCCAATGAAAAATAACGTCCAAAGTTCCAAAAGTAAGGTGCCACCAATCTGCGCTTCACTGATACCTAATGTCTGTAATATTCCGTACTCAGAAGTTCTCTTCGATACAGAAATACTGAATACGCTGTAAACTACGAAAAGACTGAACAGACATAACAGGAAAATCATTCCGTTGTAAGCCAGATTGTAGTCGCTCTGCAATTTCAAAACGATATAAGTGAAGTTTCCTTCTTCTTCAAACAGACCAAATTTCACGATTTCAGAAATGCTGCTTGGTGCTTCTCCGCCAAGATACTGTATTACTTCATCATTTTCTGCTACCGATTCAGAAGATAATTTATGTTCCTGTAAAAAAGCATCCAA
This sequence comes from Dorea sp. BIOML-A1, assembly GCF_009875615.1. NCBI lineage: Bacteria > Bacillati > Bacillota > Clostridia > Lachnospirales > Lachnospiraceae > Dorea > Dorea sp. BIOML-A1. The sequence continues at coordinate 16,534 of NZ_WWSA01000046.1, read as the reverse complement.
CTGTTTATATAACTTCTCATCTTCATTAAAACTGAGATATAAAAACGTCTGGCTTCCTCGACCTTTAAAAGAATCACTTACAAAAACTTCCATTTCACTGGAACTTGCCGCCCATTCGCTTTTCAGAACACCAGTAACAATATACTCTTTTTCACCAATGCGAAGGGAATCTCCTAAATTCCCTGAAAATCCAAGATTACTAAGCACAAATCCATCCGCTGCAATTTCATTTTCTTTCTCAGGGAATGTTCCTTCCAACAAGTCTCTGTGTGCCATTTGACGATAAGTTTCATCGGCATGGATAAAACAGATCATAAATTCTTCTGCCACAACGTCACGGATTTCCATTTTTCCACACTGTTCCAGCGTATATCCTTTTCCTTTCTCACCGCTTTCTACAGAATTAAAAAGTTCCTTATCCGTTTCAATATAATAATGCCAGTCTCCGTAAATAGTTTTGCTGTTCGCCAGATCACTTTTCTGACTGCTGTAAATCAAAGAAGAAATCCCGGAAAGCAATGATGCTGTTAATAAAATACTCGCAAAAATTGCAAATGTCTGGCTCTTGTAATACCGCATATATTTCCATGCCAGCTTTAACATACGACATCACCGCCTTTTGCCGGAAATCTTCTCTTTCCTGTAACAATCTGACCATCTTCAATATGAATTACTCTGTCGCAAGTCTGTGCAATGGCTTCATTATGCGTTACCATGAGAATCGTCTGATTGTACTTACGACAACTCGTTTTTAATAACCCCATAACCTCAATGGTTGTGGCTGAGTCCAAATTACCTGTCGGTTCATCGCAAAGCAGGATACTCGGTTTATTTGCCAAAGCTCTGGCGATTGCAACTCTTTGCTGCTGACCGCCGGATAATTCGTTTGGATATTTCTTGCGTTTCTCCCAAATGCCCAGTTCCCGCAACAATTCTTCGATATATTTGCGGTTAATATGTTTTCCACAGTCAAATGTAACCGGCAATGCCACGTTATCATACACATTCAACACAGGCATTAAACTATAATTCTGGAATACAAACCCTATATTTCTTCTACGGAAAATCGTCAGTTCTTTTCTTGAAAGAGAACCAATCTCTTTATTCTTTATAAAAATCTGTCCACTTGTCGGATTATCCAGACCACCGATTAAATTAAGACAAGTAGATTTGCCTGAACCAGATGTGCCTACAATGGCAACAAACTCGCCTTCTTCTACTTTTAGATTGATATTCCGTAGTGCCTTTACCTGATTATCTTTTTCTCCATATATTTTCTCAACATTTCGTAATTCTAAAATACTCATCCGTCATCACTCCTCTTTTCTTGATACATCCAGTATAACTGCCGTATCTTGCAATTTCTTTACAAACGGATGATTAGTTCTTACAGTTTTGTAAGAACACAGAAAAACAGCTTCCCTTTCCATACTCGGAATCTACCGTCATATATCCTTTTTCTTTTTCCAAAATCAGATTAGAAAGATACAAACCAATCCCAGAACCTTCCATATTCTCAACTTCTGGGCTTCTATAAAATCGTTTGAATATATCGGTCATTTCCTCCTGCCGGATACCACGCCCATTATCTGCAATCTGAATCTCTGTGTATAAATCATAACTTTTTACACAAATGGAAATAGTTCCTCCTCTATCGGTGTACTTAACAGCATTTTCCAACAAATTTACAAATACTTCTGCTGTCCATTTTCGATTATGATACAGTAATCTGTCCTCAAATGGTTCCAATGTAAAGTTGATTTCCTTTTTTTCCAGTTTCTCATAAAGCGTATCTACTGCGTCTAAAATCGTCTGCTTGATCCCTATTGCTTTTCCTTCAAAGCCATCAATATTTTGCTCCAATTTTACCATCTTCGATAAAGACTCCACAATCCAACTCAGCTTGTCAATCTGTCGTTGCATTTTTTCAGAAAACAATGTTTTCCGTTCTGATGTAATTTCCTCTTTACTTAAGATTTCTGCATAGAGAGAAATATTCGCTAAGGGCGTTTTTAATTGATGAGACATATTAGATACCAGACTTTTCACCTGCTCTTTTTCTTGTTCGGCACTATTCACGTGATTATCAAGCACTTCCTGTATCTGCTTGATTTTACTGACAAGGGCAGAATATTCTCCTTCTTCCACATCAGAAGCTGCAATCATTTCCCGATTTAACACACTGTCCAGCAAACGGTCAATCAGGCGATATGTTTTTCTTTTTTGATATATGCTATATCCAATCGACAAACACAAAAGCACTGCTAAAAGTATCGTAATCCACATCTCTTTATTCCTTCCAGATATATCCGATTCCATGAACTGTTTGAATCCATTTTGGTTTCGATACATCATCCTCTATCTTTGTACGAAGCCTGCTGATATTCACAGACACCGTATTGTTATCTACATATTTTCCATCACTATCCCATATCTTCTCTAAAATCTGCTCCTTAGAAAGGATATGATTCTTATTTTCAATCAAATACACCAACAGACGGTATTCCAATTTGCTAAGAGAGATTTCTGAACCTCTTTTATATACTTTACAAGTACTCTGGTCTATGCTTAATGAACCTGTAACAATCTTTGTACTTTCAGATTTTTCTTGAAGTATCCGCTTCATTCTTGCTTTTAATACACCCAGAGAAAATGGTTTTGACAAGTAATCATTTACCCCTAATTCTAAAGCCTTTATCTCATCCATTTCTGTATCACGAGCAGTCAGCATAATGATTGGGATATTGCTGTAGCTACGAACTTCTTTACAGAGTTCAAAGCCCGTTCCGTCCGGCAGGTTACAATCCAAAAATACAATATCATAACCACCGTTTGCGATTTCTTGTAAACCATCCTTTTTTGTCCCTGTCTCTGTCACATCATATCCATCACCAGAAAAGGAGAAGGAAAGTCCCTCTCTCAAATCAACATCATCTTCAACTATTAGAATTTTATATTTTTCCATCATGTATTTCCTTTATTGCTTCATATCAAATTACTGCTTTTTACTTCATATTTCATTATACAGTAACCACCCTCGTTGTAAAGCAAAAAGCAAGCCATTTCAGACTTGCTTTCCACCATACAGTTTTAAAAATTAAACTCTATTGTAAAATGCGTATTAGCAATCATCTTGCATCTTAAGAACCCTCAAGAAATGAGATAGATCTACAACAATATTTCACTTCTTGCTTAATAAAGTTCTAATGAATCTTCTGCATCCACCCACATCTGTAAATTGCCATCAAGATATAATCTTGCATATTCCAAAGGCTCATCCACAGCCAATGAAGTAAGCGCACATTCTGATCCATATGTGGTTTTTAAATTTTTTTCAGCTTCCCAGCAATCAATGCGAAGCATATATCCGGCACTTGTGTAAACATCAATACTATCGTGGTTTATGTTGTATTCTGCATAAATTGTTCTCATCGTATCTTATCTCCATTTTCTTTTGATAATCAGTTATAAAGTTAAATATCGAAAACATTTCAATCAGTTCACCATGTCGTTATTGTTATATGTTATATTGTGTTATGAAATTTTCTTTCCCTTAATTTTTCCCATATTAAGGTTCATAAAAACCAATGGGAGAATGTAACACAAGGGAAAGAGTAAGGGAAAGTTCACTTGCTACAAACTTAGTATTTTCAAGGGTTTGCGAAGAATTTGATAATCAAATATAACAGTTATTAAATTTCCTAAAATATGTGAAATATCAACTAGAAATTGGCTATTTCGTTGCAACAATACTTATCCAATGATTTTTTGTATTTGAATACGTTTTTATCTCTGTAAAACCTGCTTCTTTCAAAGCAGCAATGAGTTGATCAGATGTGTAAATCTTCATACCATCAATCAACTTTGTCCATTTTTCATCTGCGTCATTCGTTCCGTCAGATTCGTTACAAATCAGGAATGTCCCTCCGTTTTTCAGAACTCGATTTACCTCAAAAAAACATTTTTCCAATCCCGGCCAGAAGTAAACTGTCTCAAAAGCAGAAACATAATCAAAAACCGCATCAGGAAAAGGGATAGCAGAGACATCACCTTGAACCACGCAACATTTCCCTTGTTTAATGGCGGCGGCGTTCAGTTTTTGAGATTCTGCCACACTGACCTTCGAATAATCCATTCCTGTCACATGTCCATTTCCGCATTTGCCCAACCAGGCTACAATATTTGCACCGCCTCCGCAACCAACATCCAGTACCGCAGCGTCCGAATTCACTGAGATATTTGAGAATCCCCATTGTGATAACTTGGCGTGACCGATGTTCATCATCTTCGTCATCAATTTTCCGCCGAAGCCTTGTGGCTTACGAGTATTTTCAAAGAAGTTCATTGCATTATTCCTCCTCTTTAAATTCTAATTTGCAGCATTGCTGCTGTGGGGAAGCAGTGTTCCACTTTATCTGTGGCAGCTGATTCTGGCTTTTCAGTTTGGAAAAGGGGTATCCATTGGAGCAGGGATTATATCAGGACTAATTAGTGCATTGATGCTTACCGGACTTGGAGATTATGTGTGGAAATATGTATTTGTCTGCTGGACGGGTAGAGTACCATATACTTATCTGCAATCTGTATTGGGAGAAACTAGTGTAGGTGAATGGTTGTCATTCATACCAGGTTGCTTAATATTTACAGGGATTAGTATGGTATACTATTTTTGGTGGGTAAACCACTGGGAAGGAAACAGAATATCGGAATAGAATCGAGGGAAACTATGGCAAAAATACTGGCAGTTGATGATGAACCGGCAATTTTGGAAATGATAGAAAGCATTTTGAATAAGGATGGACATCTGGTTACCAAAGTAAGTAATCCACTAAAAATTAATATGGAAGAATTACATCGTTATGACCTGATTTTACTGGACATTATGATGCCTGGAATTGATGGCTTCGAATTATGCAAAAGAATTAGGATACTTGTGGATTGTCCGATTTTGTTTCTTACGGCAAAAACGGAGGAAAACAGTCTGGTAAACGGACTTTCTTTAGGAGCAGATGATTATATTTCAAAGCCATTTGGAGTGATGGAACTTCGGGCAAGGATCAATGCACATCTTAGAAGAGAGCACAGGGAACATTCTGTCCGGATGGTTTTAGGGAGGGTCTGTATTCAAATATCTCAAAAGAAACTATTGGTTGATGATAAGGAACTTCCTCTTACGAAAGCGGAGTACGAAATCTGTGAATTTCTGGCTAAAAACAGAGGACAGGTTTTCTCGAAGGAACAGATATTGGAAGCGGTCTTTGGCTTTGACAATGAGAGTAATGACAGTACTATAATCACGCATATCAAAAATATAAGAGCAAAATTTGCGGATTATGATTATACACCGATAAAAACAGTCTGGGGGATTGGATATAAATGGGAAGAGTAAAGAGAAGCAATGCACTCAGCAGGATTTTTATGAGATATGTACTGGTCATGCTTGGATCATTAGTAGGTTTGGTGATTGTTGCTTATCTGCTGCTGTACCTTTTGATTAGTGTGGGCTGTATCTATCCGGCAAATTATGCAGAGCAAAAGATTAATGAAGCATATGATACGATTCTACGTGCAGATAAAGTGACTGCTGAGATGATTCCCGCACTTTGTGATTATGTAATCTTTTCAGAGAATGGAGAGAAAATAGGTGGAGATCTGTCAGAACAATACGAACAGATAGCATGGAATGTTGCAAAGTACGGAAACGCATCCGGGAAATATTTTTATAAAGTAATTGTAAGGGAAAATGAATATGTTGTATTGCAATATCGCCTGACACCTCAATATCATTCAGCTTTTTTGAGGGAGCATTTTATAGGACCACAGAATGTGATGATTATTATGTCAGTGATTGGAGCGGTAGCGATTATCATCATTCCGTCCATACGTTTTGGAAAAAGAATCAAAAAGCAGATGCAGCCTGTATTAGACGCAATCAGACAAATAAAGGATCAAAATCTGGAATATGAGACATCCTGTTCCGGTATCAAAGAGTTTGATGACTGTTTATCGGCAATCGATGATATGCGAGATGCATTGCGAGAATCTTTAGAAAAGCAGTGGAAAACAGAGCAGGAAAAGAAACAACAGATGTCTGCTTTGGCGCATGATATTAAAACACCTCTTACGATTGTACGGGGAAATGCAGAACTACTTTCAGAGACTGAACTGACCACAGAACAGAAGAATAATATCACTTATGTTTTGAACGGCACAACACAGATACAAAGTTATGTAAAACAGTTGATAGATGTCACAAAATCATGGAATTGCAGTGATGTTACCTATACAACGGTGAGGTTAGAAGATTTTTTCGCAGATATAAAGGAACAGGCACTCGGACTGGTAGAAATCTATCACCAGAAAATAGATTGGAAGGCGGGACAAAGTGATAAAAAAGTAACGATTGCTTATGATCCAATGTTCCGGGCCGTAATGAATATGATTCAGAATGCAGTGGAGCATACAAAAGAAAATGGAATCATTTATATTGACGCAAAGGAGCAGGATGGCCGGCTGACATTCATTGTGGAGGATAGCGGATCAGGATTTACAAAAGAAGCATTATTGCATGGCACAGAGCAGTTTTTTATGGATGACACAAGTAGAAATGGCGAAGCCCATTATGGGATGGGACTATTTTTTGCAAAAACTGTGGCTGAAAAATATGGTGGAGGTATTAAACTTTCAAATTCTGAAAATACAGGTGGGGCGAGGGTAGAAATATTTTTCCTGAGTAGTCAAGAAACAAGCTAAATAGACCGCAATTAAGCTATGTAAAAGAAATTTTACATGCTTTTATCTAATATGTAAAAGCCTTTTGATAGACATTACTACTACGTTTGCTGTAATCTCATGGAAGAAGGAGGCATACAGAATTATGATAGCTGATAAAATTAAAAATGCTCGTACTATTCTTTATTACATAACTATCATTATAGTTGGGATTATATGCACATATAAGAAGAGAATAATATAACTTTTGTTATGATATCAAATGATTTTTTCATTTAATATAACATTGCATTGGATGAAAAAATGTGTTTGGAGATGAAAACATAATCGAATTGAAGGTTGACGATTCAAACATAAAAAGAGCTGGGTGGCATCTACCCAGCTCAATCTTCTACATGCATTAAATGCAGATGTTTTGATCTGCGGTAGAAGCTTTTATCAATGAAACACTTGAGTATAATCCGGATGGATTGATTATTTTTCTTTCGCTGCTTGTCGAAAGTGATGGATAGAATGTATAATATTGTTAATGATCCAGAGATATTTATTTTGGAAACAGCTTAATCAATTTGGAGGTATAAAATGAAAGCACATAAGCATTGGTCAATCGGAGCGTTAATTACTATGATTGGAACTTTCTATACTGGATATAAAGGATCCAAATCAGGTCATAGGTATTTTGCGTGTAGCACTCTTATATGTATGATCATGTCTATGTATACGGGACATAAAATGATTTCAGGTAATAAAAGAACAAGAAAACAGGTGGAAAATACAAAAGCGGAGGAATAGTAAATGTTAGAGTTAGGAATAAAAGCACCGGATTTTGAATTGCCGGATCAGAACGGAGAAGTGCATAAATTAAGTGATTATTTAGGTAAAAAAATAATTTTATATTTTTATCCAAAGGATAATACACCAGGATGTACGAAGCAGGCATGTGGCTTTTCTGAGCGTTATCCACAGTTTACTGAGAAGGGAGCTGTTATTCTCGGAGTAAGCAAGGACTCTGTAGCGTCTCACAAGAGATTTGAAGAAAAATACGGACTGGCATTTACGCTATTAGCAGATCCGGAGCGTAAAGTTATTGAAGCATATGATGTCTGGAAAGAAAAGAAAAATTATGGAAAAGTATCTATGGGTGTAGTAAGAACTACATATCTTATTGATGAGCAGGGAATCATTATAAAGGCAAATGATAAAGTCAAGGCGGCAGATGATCCTGAAAATATGCTTAAGGAATTGGCATAATGAAGATTATTTTATCACCTGCAAAAAAGATGATTGTAGATACCGATAACTTAGCACCGGTTGAGCTGCCTGTCTATATTGATAAGACAGCAGAAGTATTAAACTGGATGAAAAGCAAATCAAAAGAAGAACTGAAAGCTATATGGAAATGTAATGACAAGATTGCAGAGCAGAACTTTAACAGATTGGAAAATATGGATCTTTATAACAGGCTTACTCCGGCTGTTTTAGCATATGAAGGGATTGCATTTCAATATATGGCACCATCTGTGTTTGAAATCCAGCAGTTTGAGTATTTGCAAAATCATTTAAGAATCTTGTCTGCGTTTTATGGCATTTTAAAACCAATGGATGGTGTGACTCCTTATCGTCTTGAAATGCAGGCAAAGGTTGGAATTGGAGATGCAAAAAATCTGTATGAGTACTGGGGAGAATTGTTATACCACTCAGTAATCGATGACAGTAGGATTATCATTAATCTTGCATCAAAAGAATACTCAAAATGTATAGAAAAGTATCTGACACCACAGGACAGATATATTACGATTGTATTTTGTGAGTTATCCGGAGATAAATTGGTAACAAAAGGTACCTATGCCAAGATGGCTCGTGGTGAAATGGTCAGATTCATAGCGGAAAATAATATTGAAAATCCGGTGGAGATTCAGAAATTTGACAGACTCGGATATTCGTTTAGGTCTGATTTATCGTCAGATTCAGAATATGTATTTGAACGCAAAATAAAATAGTTATTCAGGTAAAAGATGCTCAGTTTGGCATCTTTTATAATAATGAGAAGACATGTTACGGCAAATGAAGTGTATGAATTTATAAAAGAAGCATATCCAACAATTGGAAAAGGAACTGTATATAGAAATCTTGATATATTGGTAGAGGAAGGTGCATTAAGAAAGGTTGAAGTTCCGGATGGACCGAACAGATTTTATTTTACATTGAAAAATCATTACCATGTAAGATGTATAAAGTGCGGTGAAATTTTTGATGTGGATATGGATCAAATACCGGATTTGCTGGAAAGAATTCATAACACTCATGGAATTGAATTTGTGGATTATGATATTTCATTTAAAGGCATTTGCCCGAAATGCAGGGAGAAGGTAAAGGAGGAACAGCATGGATAGGAAAGCAATGTATAAGTTGAGTTATGGACTGTTTATATTGACCGCTAAAGAAGCAGAAAAAGATAACGGATGCATCATTAATACAGCCATTCAGGCAGCTTCGGAACCAAACCAGTTAAGTATCTGTGTAAATAAGGCAAATTATACGCATGATATGATTCAAAGAATTGGAAAATTTACTGTATCAGTCTTAAGTCAGAAGGCACAATTTGAATTGTTCAAACATTTTGGCTTCCAATCAGGAAGAGATACCAATAAGTTTGAAGCATTTGAGCAGTGTGCCAGGGGAACAAATGGTATTTATTATATTACAGAAGGTACAAATGCATACATTTCCGTGACAGTTACTAAAACAGAGGACTTGGGTTCACATACGATGTTTATCGGTGAGATAACCGATATGGAAGTTTTAAGCAATGTTCCTTCAGTAACATATGATTATTATCAGAATAATATTAAGCCTAAGCCACAGGAGGTTGGAAAAACAGAGGACAGTCAGACAATATGGCGTTGCAGAATTTGCGGATATGAATATGTAGGAGAGGAATTACCAGATGACTTTATATGTCCTTTGTGCAAGCACCCGGCATCAGATTTTGAAAAAGTAGTAAAGAAAACGGAGGTAAAAGAGATGGCAGCAAACAAATATGCAGGAACACAGACAGAGAAGAATTTACAGCAGGCATTTGCAGGGGAATCACAGGCAAGAAATAAGTATACCTATTTTGCTTCTGTAGCGAAAAAGGAAGGTTACGAGCAGATGTCAGCATTGTTTTTAAAGACTGCAGATAATGAGAAAGAACATGCAAAGATGTGGTTCAAGGAATTAGCAGGAATTGGTGATACAAAGGAAAACCTGGCGGCAGCGGCAGAAGGCGAAAATTATGAGTGGACAGATATGTATGATGGCTTTGCTAAAACAGCTGAGGAAGAAGGATTCCCTGAGCTTGCAGCAAAATTTAGAGCAGTAGGAGAAATTGAAAAGCACCATGAGGAGAGATATCGTGCACTTCTTAAGAACATTGAAACTGCTCAGGTGTTTGAGAAGAGCGAAGTGAAGGTATGGGAATGCCGTAACTGTGGACATATTGTAGTCGGAACAAAGGCTCCAGAGGTATGCCCGGTATGCGATCATCCGCAGAGTTATTTTGAAGTACGTGCAGAGAATTATTAAGGGAGAATATATTGAATGGATTACATTAAATACCAATCAGGGCGTTTATAGAAAACAGTTAAATCCAGGACAGGAGCCGGTTGCAGATTTCTGTCTTTGTGACGGAGAGCAGGTGGAGGAAGTATATGCATACTGCAATTTACATGGATTATGGAAATGTTAAAATAAACTTTGTACATACGAATACTATAGAGAAAACGTAATATTGAACAAAAAAGAAATGCACAGTTCTTAGCTTATCGTGAACTGTGCATTTTTGTAAATAAATACTTTTAATTAGCCGATTACGGCATCCTCTGCTGTAAAATGTTCCAGAGAATTTTCTTTTACCTGAATGCAGATATAAGTAATTCCGGAAACATCGGATGCAAAAAACTGACGCTTTGCAGCAGGTGCGATTTTTAGCCAGTCTCCAGTTGAAAGACTGATTTCTTCTCCATCAATTATGGCTTTGCCTTTACCTGAAAGAATTCCATAGATTTCTTCATTTTCTTTATGAGAATGAACAAATGGGACATTTGCTCCTGCAGGTAGTTTGTTTAAACTGATTTCTGCACCTGTTAATGACAACTTTTCATGCAGCTCAATTCGGTTTTCATTTCCAATAGTTGTTTTTGTGTAATTTGCCATAATAGTACCTCCATAGTTAATTTGTAGTTTCTGGTTGCTTGGTATTAGTATAGTGTGAGACACATACAAAAACAAGTACGCACCTTTTTGTAACTGTACACTCAAAAATGAATGTGTTACAATAGACTCGGAGGTGAGAATTATGCGAGCAAAAGAAGAATTACCGGAATGCCCAGTTGCAACAGCAGTATCTCTCATCGGAGGAAAATGGAAACTGCTGATTTTGCGTAACTTGAAAGAGCGTCCATGGAGATTCAATGAGCTACAACGAAGTATAGATGGTATTTCACAAAAGGTTTTGACAGATAGTTTAAGACAAATGATGAGTGATGGGCTGGCATATCGCCACGATTACCATGAGCAGCCACCGAGAGTTGAATACGGCTTAACGGAACTCGGAACAAAAATGCTTCCAATTGTTAATTCACTTGCTGACTTTGGTAACTACTATAAATCAATTATTGAACAGAATTAAGGACGTTAGTATTTGAAAAGCTCGAACAATTCCAGTTGATATTTCACATATTTTAGGAAATTTAATAACTGTTATATTTAATTATCAAATTCTTCGCAAACCCTTGAAAATACTAAGTTTGTAGCAAGTGAGCTTTCCCTTACTCTTTCCCTTGTGTTATATTCTCACATTGGTTTTCATGAACCTTAATATGGGAAAAAATAAGGGAAAGAAAATTTCATAACACAGTATAACAATAACGACATGGTGAACTGATTGAAATGTTTTCGATATTTAACTCTATAACTGATTATTAAAAGAAAATGGAGATAAGATACGATGAGAACAATTTATGCAGAATACAACATAAATCACGATAGTATTGATGTTTACACAAGTGCCGGATATATGCTTCGCATTGATTGCTGGAAAGCTGAAAAAAATCTAAAAACCACATACGGATCAGAATGTGCGCTTACTTCATTGGCTGTGGATGAGCCTTTGGAATATGCAAGATTATATCTTGAGGGTAATTTACAGATGTGGGTAGATGCAGAAGACTCACTAGAGTTATAATTCTTATCCATATAAATAATATGCAAATATATATCCCATCAATATAGCGAATATACTGAAGTAAAAGTATCTTTATAATCAATTTTAACCAAAAGAATATGTTCTTAGAGGAGGTGTCTCCCGAAAGAACATATTCTTCTATTATGGGTATTATAAATATAGAACATGCTTTTCTTGTGCTACAATTTCTTCACTATGAGTTACAACAATAACTGTTTTTCCCTGTTCACTTAACTCATGCAATATATTCATAACAATCTCACTATTTTTTTTGTCTAAGGAACCAGTTGGTTCGTCTGCTAATACAATCGAACATTTCTTTAGCATTAAACGAGCTAACGCAACTCTCTGCTGTTCGCCACCAGATAATTGATAGACTTTTTTGTTAATTACTTTCTGTAAACCAACTTTTTCAAGAGCTTCATTTATTAAAATATCCGTTCTACCTGATTTTTTTATTATTTCTAGATTTTCTTTTACTGTTTTGTTTTCCAAAAGGGCAAAATTTTGAAATAAAAATCCAACAACTTCTTTGAAATATTTCTGCTTTTTTCCTTTTTTTGTCACATCAAAACCATTCACAATAATAGAACCTTTGTCAGGAGTTTCAATACCTCCAATCATATTAAGTAAAGTACTTTTTCCGCATCCACTTTCGCCACTAATTACCAAAAAACTGCTATCTGGAATTTCCAAATGAAAATTTTTGAACAAAATTTTATCATTATATGCTTTGCATAGATTTTCAATTATTATCATAAGCAACCTCCTTTTAATGATTTCGGTATGTTTGTTTTTTCAACAATTGTGATATTAAAGAAAATAATTGTAAATTCTATTAGTGCCATAAATGAACTAACAAGAATGCTAATTCCTACTTCAGTCTGTACCGATAATAAAGAATAGATAAGCATACCTACTAATATCACAAAATTTTCCACTACAATCATTTTAAGAAGTGTTTTGTGCCGTTCAAATAAACTATATCCAAAGATTTTCATCAAGGAAATTTTCATTGCATTTTCTCGGAACTCTAGTCTACTTACGGTAACAATAATCATAATATTTAAAAGCAATACAATCGTACAAAGAGAACTTAAAAATCCCACGAGTTTTATTAAAAATGTGTGATTATATAAATACTGTTCATGTACGTTTGTAATTACTAGCTGATAATTTCCAAGCATATCTTCATACTTTTTGCTGATATTTCTTAGCTGTTTTTCATCACATTGAAATAAAACTGCTCCTGCTTTATAGCTTTCAAGATACCCACCATTGACTGCTAAATCTTTGTTTGCCTGATAAATAATTATCGGATTTTTGCTTTTTTCGATACCATTTATTCTACTTGTATCTAAATAGGAAAAGTATTCTGTTTCGCTATACTCTATGTACTGAATATTTAATTGTTGTAAATTATCATGATTTAAAACATGGCTCAAGGAGTCATAGGCTAATTGCTTGTTTTTAGCAAAATATCTATTCTTTGGAATGAAAATAATCAAATCAGAAGATTCATTCTCTACTGCATTTATCTGCTTCGTAAAACCTTGTAACATATCTTTTGCATGATTATTTACATATATCACATCATTTTTATCATTTAAAATATTCAAGCATATTACAGGCTTTAATGTGTTATATTCATTCTTGTATAGTTTATTCCAAAAAGCTTCTTCTTTTTCAGCATTAAAATCAGTAGTCTTTACGGTAAAATAATTTGCATCATAATATTCTTCTAACAAATGTTCATTTGTAAATAGGTTATTATGAATACTACTAATATTAGTGATAATTGTAAAAACAGCGGCTACCCCTGCTATAAATTTTAACGAATAAATTAAAAAATCCACTCCTCTTTTGTGTGTTGCATTTGCGAATGCCTTTCTAATATCAAAAAAGCAAAAAGAACAATATGGAATAGTGGAAAGAATAATTCCAATGGAATATAAAATTGTGACGAGTCTATTCTCATATGCTCCCGATATATAATTTGACAGCAATATTTTTGCAACAATAAATAATGCAATGTCAAAAGTTACATCGAATAAAGCAGCCTTAAATGCTATGAAACCAGCACTTTCTCCTAAGGAAACTCGTACAACAACCTCTTTTTTTCGCCTAACCACTTCAATTACATTTAGAACAATCATCAATGCAATAATCATACCCCATATAATAAAAATCATGTCCTTTTCCGTAGAATTCCAATATTCTGGATAAGTTAAGCTATATTTTTCTGATAATTTCTGATATGCAGAGATAATATTGTCCTCATTTCCTATGTATGAGATAAAGTTTTCATAACCCACAGAGGTACTTTGCAATTCTGAGAGATTATGAAATTTTACTTTCGTAATTCCGGAAACTAAAGCGGTATATTCTGATTCTTCTATGTTTGCAGTATTTTTTAATGTTTGTCTGATTACTTTATCATCGCCATAAATATGAAGTGTTGAAAGGTATTTATTATTGATTTCATTGTACTGAGAAAAAATATGTACATCATTCTCCGTTGCAGTTTCTGATACATCTTTCAGAAACTGCGACATATCTTCACTAGCAACTTCATAGCGTGATGACGTAAAATATGCTGTAGAAAAGTTCCAAAGCTGATCTTGAAATATTTCAGATTGCATAAGTATTCCAAAAATCAGGAAACAAAACAAACATAAGTTTTTAATTGCTTTCATTTATTTCAACCCCAGATTCCATACTTTATTTGCTTTTTCAAATATCGTAGTCAATATTGTGCTATTTTCATCAACAATCCATTGATCTTCTTGATCTTCAGCTTTTTTGCTACTTGACAACATAATTTGAGTATTCAAATCCTTATAGTCATTAAATAGCACGCCTTGACTTATTCCTTGGTGAAATGGTTTTATCCAAATAATTAGTGCATATCGAACATCTGACTCAGCTATCGCAAGATTTCCATTCCAAAGCAAATAATCAGGGACAGACACACTATACTGGAATCCATCTTTATCTGTGTAAATTTTTACTCCAGATTCTTCTATTTCAGGGAAGTCTTTCTGAAATTCGTTATATGGTTTATAACTCCCGAAGTACCAAAATAAATTATAGCAACAGAACAAAATAACCAAAACAATTCCTATATATTTTATTTTTTTCTTCATTTATATACACTCCACAAAAAAGAGTGGTTGGAATTCCAACCACTCAGCCATTATCCCGAACCTTTGTTTAGTAGCTATTACCGTAGGTAATACTATTTCCTTTATGAGCAACCTCAATTTTAGACCAATTACCTTTACCAACATTTGAACCCGAAAAAGAACCATTTCCATTTTTGACATATGCGTAATGATCTTTAGTTGAATGATATGCGTGTGCATAATCTTCATTAATAGCAAGAGTATTATAACCATAAGTCAAAACACCTTTTCCGCCATCAGATGTAGTGCTCAATTCCCACTTTTTATCAAATGTCTTATTCCCGTTTGTAACAGAAAATGCCATTACTGGAATTGATGAAGAAATTAACATTGCACTAATAGCTACCCCTACAATCACTTTCTTTGCTCTCATAAGTTTTACCTCATTTGATCTGCTGTATTTCTATTTATATTTTATCAAATATTTTGTATCTAGTCAATCAGTATCTTGACTTATATAGCGTCGAATTGTAAGATATATTCCTTGTAAAATTAACCAAAAGAACAACAGATTTATTGATAATGCTTTTTTAATTACTTCTCCAAAATAAATGATGACAGCCGCACTTGTCAGTATCATCAGTAGGGTAATAACATCCCAACAGTTTTTCTTATATAATTCTATAACCTTTATTTCTATCAGTATCGCCAGTATTCCTGTCCCTGCCACACATATTCCCACAACCAATATCAGCAATAACCAATATATGATTCCGGCTATAATCTCATTTGGAATTTTTGTGCTGATTTGTGCCACAGATTGCCCGGCATCAATCGTCCAACCAATAAAAGTTTGTATGAATGATGCTGCATCATGGAAGAATGATTTGCAATCGGAAAGGAACACATCTGACTGTACTGCCTGAAAAAGAGTGGTTGTCAGCGAATACCATGCAAGAAGGAACAAGGTTGTTTGGAACATTACCGTTTTTGCTTTATATTGTCCTGCAAGTTGCTCTTTTTGTGTTTCGTATCTTGCTTTTGCATTCTGATAGGCTGTCCGGTCACAGGCTTCGCATTTTTTATAGAGTACCGGCTTTTCTACCGGTATCTCTACGATTTTCTGATGTGTCCGGGCATAATCCCGTTGTTGTGTTAAGCATCGTATTTTATCTTGACATTCCCCGATCATGACGTTTGCGCTTCGCAGCTTCTCTTTCTCGATCTGCAATGCTCTGTCTGCCAGCTTCAAGTCGTTCTTTAATGCTTGAATATTCCCGGCTTTGTTCTCTTTGTTTAATTTCTCGTTCAAGGTCAGAGATTCGCTGAGCTGCGTCTTCAGTTCCTCGATAAGCTGGTCTTTCTGTTCCAGTTCTTCTTGTATCTCCTCGGTCAAGAGCAGAAGTTCTTCCAACTGTTCGGCGTTCTTTGATTCTCTGGATTCGTTCAT
>NZ_WWSA01000045.1:0-20436 GCF_009875615.1 Dorea sp. BIOML-A1 | reverse complement strand
CTCGTATGCCGTCTTTCGGATAAACCGCAGATTGTTCTCTACAAGGGCGTTTTCTGCCCATTTGTCACCGCTCTGCGCCGCAATACAGAGCTGCTCGTTAGTTATCTTGTCCATCATCTTCCGGCAGCACCATCGTCTGCATCAGCCCCAGCAAGGCTTTGTTAAAGTTGTCCAGAGCTTCCTGATTGACTCCATCGACACCGGAAATGCTGCCTGTAATAGCATCAACAACTGCTTCCGGCGTGATGGTCGGATTCTGCATATCCTGCCCCTTGGTCAGCTCGGCAAACATCTTTTCGGTGGCTTCCTTGCTGATTGCCTTGGCTGCGACCAAATCGCTGCCTGCTTCTTTCTTGATTTCCTTAACCACCGTCATAAAGGTGTTTTGAATCGTGGTCTGGTCTGCCTGATAAGCGGGAATTTTCATGGCATTAGCGGTTCGGGCTGCCTGTACTGCTTCGGGAGCTTGGTTCTGTCCCAACAGCAGAGAGCCAACGGTAGCAAACATCTGGTTTTGTGCGGCATATCCTCTTGCAAGGGTATCATCCATATACTGTGCAATCATATAAGTAACCATGGCAAAGCGGGGATTTTCCAGCAGACGGTTGACTACATCATTGTTGACCTTTCCGGTATAAAGATTCTTTGCAGCTTCAACAGATAATCCCAGTTCTGAAATATCGTAGTTCTTTTTATCCGGGATTACGGTCGTACCCAAGATAAAGTCCGTGGACACATTGAACACTCTGGCGATGCGGATAACGCTTTCTTCGCTCAGCTTTTCGGTCTTTCCGCTAAGGAAGCGGCTGATGGTGCTTTCATTCACATCAATCCGAAGTGCCAGTTCTCGCTGGGTCATCTTGCGTTCTCTCATTACATCAACGATTCTTTTCCGAACATCGGCGGGTAAATAAGTATCAGCCATTATGCTTCCTCCCCTCTGTCTGTTTTCTGTTTGATATATTTTCCGCTTTTAATGCGGGCATCTGTCGGCTTTTCAGCGTCCTCCGGGATGATCCAGCGGCTTCCTGCCCGCTGTGCGCCCGGTATGCGGTCATTGTTGCAGAGGATACCAACTCTTCGGGGAGAGATACCCCATTTCTCGGCAACTTCAAATGTAGACAGGTATTTCATTTCTGTATCATCCCTCCTGATTCATATTAACTTCAATTATATTCTATTTACGGAACAATATCAACCAACTTTGTGTGAACACTGCCGTCTCGAAACTTGCATTTTTTCAAGTTTTCGGGGCGGCTTTTTGCTTTGCTTGCGGAAGTGCCTGATTTTTCGGTTGAAAGCGTTTTTCTGCGTATATTCAGGCAGATGAAAAAATCATCGAGAAAAATCAAGGAGGTTATGCAAATGAACATTTTTGAAACAGTCAAGGCGGCGGTCACGGTTAGGCAAGCCGCCGAACACTACGGGCTGAAAATCAATCGCTCCGGGATGATTTGCTGCCCTTTCCACGATGACAGACACCCCAGCTTGAAGCTGAACGAGGATTACTTCTATTGCTTCGGCTGCGGTGCCAAGGGAGATGTGATTGACTTTGTGGCAAGGCTGCTTGACCTGTCTGCCTATGAAGCAGCGCAGAGACTGGCTGCGGATTTCGGACTGGACAGGCCGCCGTCCGTGGTGGCACAGGTAAAGAAGTACCGTCCCCGTGTGAATCAGTCGAAACAGGACGAGCTTTTCTGCATGAATGTGCTGTCCGGGTATCTTCATCTTTTGGAGGACTGGAAAGAGCGATATGCTCCCGAAGCACCGGAGGACGAGCCGGATGAGAGGTTCGTGGAAGCTTGCCACAAGCTGGAATATGTGGAGTATCTGAACGATTTGCTCCTTATGAGCGATCAGGAAGAAAGGACTGATACCGTCAAGGAACTTTTGACAGACGGAACGATTGCAAGAATGCAAACACGACTGGACGAGCAGAAAAAGGAGGTGCGCTGCCATGTCAGAGAACAGGAAATTGCTTGAGATGAATGTGCCGATGTGGTTTGACGGCAAGAGTATCAATGAAGCTCTGTTTTGTGAAGATTTTCTGAGAACCCGTCAGATTATCTTTGCAAACGGAGCTTTTTTCACACCTGATGGTCGAGTGACGGACGACCTGCCGCTTCGTGGCGAAATCTTTGAAGAATTGAAATATTGTGCCGTGAACAACATTCCCCGCAAAATCAGCAACATCATTGAGATTATGAAGCTGGCGGCTCATGTGGAGGACTTCCCGCCGGAGCAGGACAGGATTCATCTGGCAAACGGTACGCTCATGCTGGACGGCACTTTTACAGAGGGGAAGCCGGATATTGTGAGAAACAGGCTCCCGGTTTTCTATCGCCCGGATACTCCGAAACCTGTGCTGTGGCTTTCCTTTCTGAATGGTCTGCTTTACCCGGAGGACATCCCTACCTTGCAGGAATTTATCGGCTATTGCCTGATTCCCTCCAATAAAGGACAGAGGATGATGGTCATTAAGGGCAATGGCGGCGAGGGTAAATCCCAAATCGGTGCGGTGCTGGGGCAAATGCTGGGCAGTTCCATGAAGGACGGAAGCATTGGTAAAATCTCTGAGAACCGATTTGCCCGTGCCGATCTGGAGCATATCCTCCTATGCGTGGATGATGATATGCGAATGGAAGCCTTGCGCCAGACCAATTATGTGAAATCCATTGTGACAGCTCAAGGGAAAATGGATTTGGAGCGCAAGGGCAAACAGAGCTATCAGGGCTGGATGTTCGCCCGTCTGCTGGCTTTCTCCAACGGAGATTTACAGGCATTGTATGACCGAAGTGACGGTTTCTACCGCAGACAGCTTGTGCTGACCACAAAGGAAAAGCCTGCCGGAAGAATGGATGACCCTGACCTCGCCCAGAAGATGAAAGCTGAGGTGGAGGGCATTTTCCTCTGGGCGTTTGAGGGATTGCAGCGTCTGGTTGCCAACAATTTCAAATTCACGGAAAGTGAGCGCACCAAAACCAACCGAGAGTCCGTCAAGCGTGACAACAACAATATTTTCGACTTCATGGAGTCTGAGGGCTATATCCGGCTGAAAGCGGATGCTTCCATCAGCTCCAAGGAGCTGTACGAAATTTATCGGATGTGGTGTGAGGAAAATTCTCTGCCGCCCCTGAAATCCCGCAGCTTTAGTGACAGTGTGGTGGCAAATTTAAGTCGCTACAATCTGGAACACACCAACAAAATCACAAACTCTGCCGGGCGCAGGGTGTGGGGATTCATGGGAATTGAAGCCGTAGCCCGTCCGAATATAAATGGGTTTTACGACGTTTCGCCGTGTACGTACGTACCGGAGGAATGGCGGGATTGATTTTTTGGTACGTACGTACACAGCGTACGAGCGTAAATCACTCCTGTATAAAACCTTCGTGACGTACCCAAATGACAGGAAAAAGTCAGTCTTTTTTCTGTCAACGGACGGGGCGGTTTCGCAAAACAGCAGCCGTCCGTGCCGGACATTGGAAAGAGGAGCAGACAACTTTCTGATGTTCGGCAGAGGTCGCCGCAGCGACCGCATTACCCTCGGAGAGCCCCTCGGGAGAGCCCACGGCACTTTGCAGCCAGTATGGATGAAAGTGTCATAGTGGGTTATTACACTTCCGCAGAAGTGCCTCTCCAAAGCTACCTGTCTGCAAATCCCAAAGAAAGGAAGGAAAAATATGGCAAGAAATGACGGAGTTGACCGTACCTGTGCAAGAAATATGGATGTCACAGATAATGACATCGGAGATGCACAGGCACACAATGAGCGTGAAAAAGAAATATACAGTAACGAAGATATTATCCCGGAAAGAAGTTCCCTCAACGTACACTTCAAAGAACCTACCGGGAGCTACGCTGAAATGTTTGAGCAGATGAAAGCTGACAACATCATTTCCACCAGAGGTCTGAAGGCGGATGCCGTCCATTTCAACGAAATGGTCTTTGATGTGAACTCTGCGTACTTCGACAATCACGGCGGTTATGAATACGCCAGACAGTTTTATGAGGAAGCCTATAAATCCGCTGTGGAGATTGTTGGCGGTGAACAGTATATCCTCTCGGCAGTCATGCACGCTGACGAGATTAACCGGGCGATGTCCGAAGCACTTGGCAAGGACGTGTTCCATTATCATCTTCATGTGGTCTATGTCCCTGTGGTGGAGAAACAGATTTTGTGGTCGAAACGCTGCAAGGATGAAGCTCTCAGAGGAACGGTAAAGGAAACCATTATGCAGGTCAGCCGCAGTAAAAAGTGGCTGTCCAAACCTGCTGTGGACAAAGATGGAAAACCAATTCTGCAAGTCAATGGTAAGCCTGTTCTCCGAAAATCCTATTCTGTTTTACAGGATGATTTTTTTCAGCACATGAGAGCTGCCGGATATACCGATGTGGAACGTGGAGAGCGTGACAGCACCGAGGAACATCTGACTGTGACCCAGTTTAAGGTGGCAAAGGAAAAGCAGCGACTGGAAGCTGTGACGGCGGAACTGAACCAGAAAGAAGCACAGCTTGACGATACTACACAGGCTGCGGAGAAGAAAAAGCAGGAGCTTAAATCCCTGCAAGCACAGACTAAGGCGGCAACCGGAATAGCGGTGACGGTTCAGGAGCTGGAGTCGATGGGTAAGAAATCTTTTACCGGGAACATCGTCTTGACACCCGATGAATGCCGTACTCTCAAAAATTATGCTGTCAGCAGCTTTGCTGAAAAAGCGGAGAAATTAAAATACCAGCAGAAATATGAAACAGCCAAGAAAGATGCTGGGGTATGGAAAAAACGATATGAGAAACTTCTGGAACAGGCTCAGCCGTATCTGGATGCTGTCAAGCTCGCACCTGAAAGGGTACGGGCTTTTCTTAATGCCGTTTTGACCAGAGGAAAAGAGAAACAGGACATTCCGCAGGAACGTGGACGAAAAAGAAAGGAGAGCACTATTGACAGATAAATGGAATGGTTTTGCCGATTTACTTGCAAATTTAATAGAAAAATATGCGGCGGTTCTGGATATTGATAATCTTCCAGAGCCGCCGTCTTGTTTGGAGGAAGAAAACACATCTGAAGAACCCAGTGACACTATTGAATTGATGGAAAAGCAATGATATAATAGTCGTGGAATAAGTGTCCAAACTCTATGCGAGAGCTACTGTTCTCAACGCATAGAGCTACATAGAATAAAAGCGCAATACCCCGTTGCACAATTAGAAATGAGGTGTTCCGGTGAACAATTATGATGATATGAATCAAAAATCCAATATGATTATTTACACAACAGAAGATGGATTGACAAAAATTGAAACCACATTTGATGAGGATACCGTGTGGTTATCCATTGACCAGATGGCAGAGTTGTTCCAGAGAGATAAATCTACTATTTCAAGACATATAAAAAATGTATTTTCCGAAGGCGAGCTGCAGCGAGAGTCAGTTGTTGCAAATTTTGCAACAACTGCGGCAGATGGAAAAACCTATCAGGTTGACTACTATAATCTTGATGTTATCATTTCTGTCGGCTATCGTGTAAAATCCAAGCGTGGCACACAGTTCAGAATCTGGGCAACTAACATTCTCAAAGAATACATGAAAAAAGGTTTTGCTTTGGATGATGAACGATTGAAAAATCTGGGCGGCGGTGGATATTTCAAGGAACTGCTTGAAAGAATCAGAGACATCCGTGCATCGGAAAAGGTGTTTTATCGTCAGGTGCTTGAAATCTATGCCACCAGCATTGACTACGACCCGAAAGCGGAAATCTCTATCCGTTTTTTCAAAAAGGTTCAGAATAAAATTCATTATGCCATTCACGGACAGACTGCGGCAGAAGTGATTTATACAAGAGCGGATGCGGAAAAAGAGTTCATGGGACTTACCACCTTTGCCGGTAATCAGCCGACACTCAAAGAAGCGATTGTTGCGAAAAACTATCTGAATGAGAAAGAGCTTCGTGCTATGGGACAACTTGTATCCGGGTATCTGGATTTTGCGGAACGTCAGGCAGAGCGTGAACAGGCAATGACGATGCAGGACTGGGCAGAGCATCTGGATCGCATTCTTACCATGAGTGGAGAGCAGCTTTTAATTGGAAATGGAAGCATTACTCATAAGCAGGCTGTTGATAAAGCGACTGGAGAATATCGAAAATATAAGACAAGAACGCTCAGCGACGTGGAAAATGATTATTTAAATTCGATAAAGATGTTGGAACAGAAAACTGACGGCAAAAAATAACAGACGATGAAAGCTGAATTATGCCACAGGCTGTGGCACAAATGAGGATGGCGATATGAAAGAAAAAACAAAAGTATATATTTATACGAGAGTATCTACTGCCGTTCAGGTAGACGGTTACTCCTTGGATGCTCAGAAATCAAGAATGAAAGCCTATGCTGAGTTCAACGATTTTGAAATCGTCGGTGAATATGAGGATGCCGGTAAATCGGGAAAGTCCATTGAGGGCAGATTGGAATTTAACCGCATGATGGAGGATATCAAGTCCGGTAAAGATGGCGTGTCCTATGTGCTGGTGTTCAAGTTATCACGTTTTGGCAGAAATGCGGCAGATGTGCTGTCTACCTTACAGGTGATGCAAGATTTCGATGTCAATCTGATTTGTGTGGAGGATGGCATTGATTCTTCCAAAGATGCCGGTAAGCTGATGATTTCCGTGCTTTCTGCGGTTGCCGAGATTGAGCGTGAGAATATCCGTGTTCAGACGATGGAAGGCAGAATCCAGAAAGCTCGTGAGGGTAAATGGAACGGTGGTTTTGCTCCCTACGGATACAAATTGGAAAAAGGTATGCTGTATATCAACGAGGAAGAAGCCGAGGCAATCCGCATTATCTTTGACCAGTATGTGCATACCGATATAGGAGCTAACGGACTTGCGAAATACCTTGCCAATCACGGTATCAACAAAATTCAGCGGCAGAATGGAAAAAATCCTCTGTTTGATGCAGCCCTGATTCGCAGAATTTTGAAAAATCCCGTTTACTGTGGTAAAATTGCTTACGGCAGGAGAAGAACAGAAAAGGTACATGGAACTCGCAATGATTACCGACTTGTGGAGCAGGAAAATTATCTGTTAGTTGACGGTCTGCATGAAGCCATTGTATCAGAAGGACTCTGGCATGAAGCCCAAGTAAAACTTCTTGCTCAGGCGAAGAAGTATGAAAAGGTCAACAACGGTAAAGACAACAAGGTACACCTGCTGACCGGATTACTTAAATGTCCTATTTGCGGAGCCGGAATGTACGGCAACAAAAGCATCAAGCACAAGCCGGACGGCACGAAATATAAGGATTTCTTCTATTATGGCTGCAAACACCGCACTATGACCCGTGGTCATAAGTGTGAATACAAGAAGCAAATCAATGAGGAATTGCTGGACGGTGCTGTTGCAGAGGTTATTATCAAACTGGTCAGCAATCCGAAGTTTGCGGCGATGATGCAGCAAAAAATCAATATGAAGATAGATACATCCGCCATTGAACAGGAGATTGCCAATTATGAAAAACAGCTTCGTCAGAGCTATGCTACGAAGTCCCGTTTGATTGATGAGATTGATACCCTTGACCCAGATGATAAGCACTACATCAAGCGTAAAGCAGACCTTGATGATCGCCTTTATAAAATGTATGATAAGATAGAGGATACGGAGAATCTGTTGATTGAAGCCAGAGCAAAGAAAATGGCAATAGAAGCAGAAAAACTCACTGCTGACAATATCTACAAAGTGCTGATTTATTTTGAAAAGCTGTACGCTGTCATGGACGAGCAGGAGAAGCGACAGATTATGGAATCGCTGATTTCTGAAATCCATATCTATGAGGAACGACAGCCAAACGGTCAGTGGCTCAAATCCATCAAATTCAAGCTTCCGATTATTGAGGAAGATATGGAAATGAGTTTGGACAGTGATACACATGTCGAAACTGTGTGCTTATTATCACGGAAATAGGCGGTTTTATAGGTGTGGTTCAGTCTATTTGCCACCCATTTGCCACCGCAATTTTTAAAATCATTACTGAACAAAGAAAAGGGAGTGAACACGCTGAACAATCAGCGGATTCACTCCCAATATTTTATTTATGACGTTTTTGCTTGTGTTGTTTTTTCAAAGAGATCAACAGAACGTCCAACCATCTTTTCAGTATCATGCACGTAGGTCTGCAATGTTAGCCTGTAAACGATATCAGCGGTATTTCGATTGTATGAAAGATATTGTAAAAAATGACGCAACATGACATAATCGGATTGACTAAAGAAACACAGATATATATAATATAGACAAAATGAAAATGACATGAACGGAGGACAGGATAATGGAGAAATCTGTAACACTTGAAGAGGCGTTAAAAAGAATTGAGGAGTTGGAAAAAGAGAATGCAGAACTTCGGGAGGAATTGGAGTATTACAGAAATCGTAAATTAAGCGGGCGGCAGAAACATAACGCCAAATGGATGGCAATTTATAATGATTTTGTCATTGGATATGAGAGTGGTATGACGATGATAGAAATTGCGAAGCGGAACAATGTCAGTGAGCGGACGATTTATAGGTATAAAGCGTATTATGACAAAATGAAGAAAAAAGAGGAATAGACCATTTTACTGACGTCAGCAATATGTAATATGAGAGTTGCGGACAATTTTTTTGACCGCCAAATGGATGGAGGAGTTCTATGGCAGAAGATAAAAAGAAAGAAATCGATGTTGCAGTAATAGAAGTAACAGAAGAATATCTAAAAGAAAAACTGTATAAAATTAGGGGTAAAAGGGTATTGCTTGATGCTGATTTAGCAGAGATATATGGCTATGATACGAAGGGATTTAATAGACAGGTAAAAAATAATATTGAAAAATTTGATGAAGATTTTATGTTTGAATTGACAGATGAGGAATTAGAAGATTTGCGGTACAAAAATTGTACCGCAAATATAAGTTCAAAAAGTCGTTATAATCCTCATGTATTTACAGAGCAAGGATTATATATGTTGATGACTGTCTTGAAAGGACCGTTGGCTGTTAAGCAGAGCAAGGCATTAATAAGAACCTTTAAGAAAATGAAAGATTACATATTAGAAAATCGTGATCTTATAGGTCAGCGGGAAATTCTTCAGTTAAGCATGGAAACTGCTAACAACAAAATAGAAATTAACAAAATCAACTCAGATATGATATCTCTTGAAAAGCAGATTTCAGATGTTGCAGAAGGCTTGAAGGATGTTGTGACTAAATCCGAGTTGGCGGATATGATGAACAGCTTTGTTTCAGATGATGATGAAAAGTGGCTCATGTTTAATGCAAAATTTAGTAGTGCAGATGAGGTATATGAGTCCATCTATAAGCAGGCAAAGTTGTCAATATATGTCGTTGACAATTATATTGGATTAAGAACGCTGGTACATCTTAAAAATTCTCCTACAGGAGTAAATATTACCTTATTCAGCGATAATGTTGGCAATAATAAACTTCATAATATAGAATTTACGGATTTTTGCAAAGAATATCCATCCGTAAAAATATCAATGAAAAAGACAGGCGGTATATTTCATGATCGATTTATAGTGTTGGATTATGGAACTGATGATGAAAGAGTTTTCTTATGTGGTGCTTCATCAAAGGATGCAGGCGCTAGAATAACCAGTATTGTTGAAGATTATGGAATATCTAAATATGCCCCGGTTATTGCCACACTGTTAAAAAACCCGACGTTGATTTTACCACAATAGAGGGAAGTGAATGTATTGGAAAAGAAAACAAAATGCTATATATATACTCGTGTATCAACAGCAATTCAGGTTGAGGGTTACAGCTTGGAGGCACAGAAGGACAAACTTAGGAAATATGCAGAATTTTGGTGTGAATCTGATTTGTGTAGAGGATGGAATTGATTCATCTAAAGATGCCGGGAAGCTAATGATATCTGTTCTGTCAGCAGTGGCAGAGATTGAACATGAGAACATTCGTGCTCAGACCATTAAGCGAGGTAAATACGGCGGAATATTCGCACATAAAGATATTGCTTTTGAATTTGCGTCTGCTATCAGTCCAGTGTTCAAGTTGTACTTAATAAAGGAGTTCCAGAGATTAAAGGAAGCGGTGTTGTTATATACGAGAGTATTGAGTAGAAATAGTGCAATTTTCACATGATATTATACAAGAATTACATAGAAATATATCGTATTATTGATATGGTATTCTTGAATTGTATGCGAGGAGAAAAACTATGGCAGCGGAAAGAAAAACATTAACACAGCTATCTGTGCCAATATGTTTAGAAACTTTATTTTATATGCTTTCAGGTATGGTTGATACGCTTATGCTATCATCTGTAAGTGATCAGGCTGTAGGAGCAGTGGGAACAGCAAATACATATATAGGTGTTTTTATTATTATGTTTGGAGTAATATCATCGGGTATGATAGCCGTTATGTCACAAAATATCGGAGCCGGAAGACCGGGGATAGCATATCAGGCAAGACAACTTGGACTTATATTCAACGCATTGATAGGTATCGTAATGTCTGTCGTTCTTGCTACTTTTTCTGGTGGGATACTTCGAATCGTAAGTATTGCTCCGGCTTTGCTTGAGCCGGCTGAAATATATCTTAGAATTGTTGGCGGTGCATGTTTTTTAAATGCACTGATTCCTATTTTCTCCAGTTATTTGAGAGTGTTTGGATATACAAAACATTCTTTGATAGGAACTGTTGTTGGAAATGTTCTCAATATAATACTTAATTCAGTATTTTTATTTGCATTCAACTGGGGTGTGATGGGAGTTGCTGTTGCCACGGTTATTTCGAGAGTTGTAAATCTTATTATTGTAGCCGGCATGGGGGCTGTACTTATAAAAGCAAAACAGAGTCCTGAGCGGATTACATCAAGAAAGATATTTGCACAGATTGTTAAGATTGGTTTTCCTTCTGCGCTTGAAACAGCACTTTACAACATCGCAATGACATTTATAGTGCGTTTTATGAATCAGATGGATGTGGACGGAATGAATGTTACAGCGCGTTCATATGCTGTACAGATTGCAAATTTCTCGTATTGCGTGGGAGCTGCCCTTGCTCAGGCAAATGCAATTATGACCGGCTGGAGAATTGGAGCAAAAGAGTTTGAGGAATGTAACAGGGGGACGAGAAAAGCTGCGATATATGGTATCATCACAGCGACATGCTTTTCCGTGACCTTTGCGTTTGCCGGACATTTTATCGTGCATATATTTACTGATGATTCACAGATGATAAATCTTGTGGTAAAGTTGTTAATAGTAGATATATTTCTTGAACTTGGAAGGGTAACAAACCTTGTATATGGGCAGGCGTTAAAAACGAGCGGAGACGCACTTTTTCCGGTTATATTAGGTGCGATATTTATGTATTTGTTTGCAGTTGGCGGAACCTATTTTCTCGGAATACACATGGGACTTCTGGCTGTAGGAGCATATATTGCTATGGCAGGTGACGAATGTGCGAGAGCTGTGGGAATGGTACTTAGATGGAAGAGTGGAAAATGGAAAAGTAAAGGTCTTGTAGAAGTATAGGAGAGATTATGTACTTTGAATTAAAGGAAAATAAACCACATGGTACAAAGGATGATCCGTTTAGTATATATCATATAAAAAATGAAGGACGATCATTTCAGATACCGGTTCATTGGCATGATGAACTGGAAATTATATATGTAAAAAGCGGTTTTTTGACGGTTAGTATATCAGGAGAAACTTATATTGGAACCCCCGGGAATGCTTTTGTAGTGTCGCCGGGCAATCTGCATTTTATGGGTTCACAGACTGGTACAGTGGATTATTTTACTTTCCTTTTTCCGTTAAAATACATATCTTTTTGTATAAATGACATGTTGGATGATAAATTACTGGAGCCGTTAAAAAATGGTCATCTGATGATAAGTCCAAGAGTAAAAGATACAGCAAAAGAACTATGTGAGCAGTTGGTTGAAATATATGTGGCAAAAAATAAGAAAACTGAGTCCATAATAACTGCTCAGATAAAGACAAAAATAATTCTTTTACAATTTATTCTTGAAATGTGGGAGAGGGGCTTTGTAATCGAAAATGATAAAAGCGGGAGAAATACGATAGAAAAAGAAATGATTTCATATATACAGCAGAATTTTATGGAAAAGATATCATTAAAAGAATTTAGTGAGCAGTTTCATCTTTCGGAAAAATATATATCGCGATATTTTAAGGAACATTTTCATATTACCCTTTCGCAATATATAACACATTTAAGGTTAGAGCATGCAAAACAGTTGTTACAAGATACGGATATTCCTGTTACAGAGATTGCAATGCAGAGTGGATATCAGAATGTAAGCTATTTTATCAGAAGCTTCAAAAAAACATATGGAGTTTCTCCGTTAAAATATAGAAAAAAATAAGCTAGGTATATGGTTAGAAAGGAGAGGATATCCCGGTAGAATCAGAAAATCTGCCGGAGAGATATCGAGAATGAGTATGGGAAATAAGAATAAATGGTGGAGAAATGCAGTTGTATATCAGATTTATCCGAAAAGCTTTCAAGATTCGGATGGAGATGGAATTGGTGATATTCCAGGAATTATCAGCAGACTGGATTATTTGAAAAAACTTGGAATAGATGCAATCTGGCTCTCACCAGTGTATCGTTCGCCACAGGATGACAATGGATACGATATTTCAGATTATCAGGATATTGAGCCGATGTTCGGAACAATGGAAGATATGGAACAGTTATTTGCGGAGGCAAAGAAACGCGGAATTCGAATTATGATGGATCTTGTGTTGAATCATACTTCTGATGAACACAGATGGTTTTTGGAGGCAAAGAAAAGTAAAGACAATCCGTATCATGATTATTATGTGTGGCGTGACGGAGAAGAGGGTATTTATCCAAATGATATGAATTCTGCGTTCGGAGGACCGGCATGGGAGTGGGTTCCAGAACTGGGGCAGTATTATTTTCATCAGTTTTCAGTGAAACAGCCGGATCTGAACTGGGAGAATCCGAAAGTGAGAAGAGAACTCTATGATATGATTCTCTGGTGGATGGAAAAAGGTGCAGGTGGATTTCGTCTGGATGTGATCGATCAGATTGCAAAAGAGCCAGATCTTAAGATTACAAATAATGGACCAAAGCTGCATGAATTTCTGCGTGAATTAAGCAGGGAAACATTTCAGAAGGGGGATATGATCACTGTTGGAGAAGCCTGGGGAGCAACACCGGAAATTGCAAAGAAATATAGCAATCCGGATGGAAGTGAATTTTCCATGGTTTTCCAGTTTGAGCATATTATGCTTGATCAGGAAGAAGGAAAGGAAAAATGGGATACTATTCCATTAAATATGGTTAAGCTGAAAAAATGCCTTGCGAAGTGGCAGAATACTTTATATCAGACAGGATGGAACAGCCTGTTCATGAATAACCATGATCTTCCCAGAATCGTGTCGCGCTGGGGAAATGACGGAAAATACAGAAAAGAGTCGGCAAAAATGCTGGCGACAATGCTTCATGGAATGCAGGGAACTCCTTACATTTATCAGGGAGAAGAGCTGGGAATGACGAATGTGCAGTTTGACAGCATTGAGGAATATGAAGATATTGAGACATTGAATATATACAAAGAGCGCCTGGAAAAAGGATATCAGCCAGAAGAAATCATGCAGTCTATCTACGCAAGAAGCCGTGATAATGCCCGCACTCCAATGCAGTGGAGCGGAGAGGAAAACGGAGGATTCACAACAGGAGAACCATGGTTTACCGTGAATCCAAATTATATCAGGATCAATGCCAAAGAGGCACTGGAAGATGAAAATTCGGTATTTTACTATTATCAGAAGCTGATTCGTTTAAGAAAAGAAAATCCAGTATTTGTGGATGGAAAATTTGACCTTCTTCTGCCGGAAGATGAGAAGATTTTTACCTATACGAGAACAGATGAGCATACAAAGATGCTGGTATGTGCAAACTTTACGGATGAGAAAGTTAGCTGCCCATTGCTTGATGAGTGGAAAGATGGGGAAGTCTGGATTCGGAATTATGAGGATGACAGAGAAGGAAATGTATTGCGTCCATATGAGGCAGTGATAATTGGAACTGCTGTGAATATTGTGAAAGCAGGATAGTTCCCGTTTGACAGAGTAATTGAGGAGTACAACATAACCGGAGAATCTTGGATAAAACTGAAGCAATAAAGATACTTGCAAAATCCCTTCACACCCTGTATCATTTCAAAAGGAACAAAACGAAATGACAAGGAGTGGTTTCATTGGCAAAGATCAGGAAAAAACCAAAGAAGAGCATAAATAAAAATATAAATAAAAAATCGTTCACACAAAGCACACCTAATATCGCAGAAAAACTCGACAACGAGATGGTTGCGTTCCTGGATACGGAATTCTTAACATCCCAGATAAAAGGAGGACCGCCGGCCAAGCTTGTGTCGGTTGGGTTTGTAGTCTGTGGAAAGAATTTTGAAGAAGTAACAAGATTTCATTCCTATATTTATGCAGAAGATAAATTGCATGACCGGTTCCAGGAGATGACCGGGATAGAGCGGAAAGATCTCTTAAGTGCCCCGGATTATGAACTTGTGATGGAAGAAGTCGCAGAGCAGCTGGAAGCGTGGGAAGTATCAAGGATCTATGTATGGGGACCGGATAAGTATGTGATACAGCGGGATCTTCTGGAATATCGTAAGGACATATCGAAACGGACCAGAAAGATCGTGAACAGAATCCTTCGTATGATCAAGGATATAGAAGGAACTTATTCGGCAAAGCTGGATCTGCAAAGTGCGGGGATTGGAAGTCTGAAGATCATCTGCGGACTCGGAACAGAAGTCAGCCACAATGCGCTGGACGATGCGGTAGATCTGAAAAATATCATCAGACACATTGATTTGAAAGGCTGTTCAGAGCATATGCTGCAGATTATGAAAAAGTATACATCGGAGAAAGAAGTATACTACAGGCTGCGCAGATTCCGTGAAAAATGGGATGATGTATCGGAAGGGATTCAGGAAAAGAGTCTTAGCCTGCTGAAAGAACTTGGAAAAGTGGATACGGTAGAAGCAAGAGCACTCCGGGATGATCTTTTGGTAATGTGTACCGGGGAAGCAATGGCATTTCCGACTTTAGAAGAATATATCCAAAAAGAGAATGCAAAAACAGGGAAAGTAATTCGTGATAAAAACGATAAATAGAGGAAATTGACAGATAATTTTAAGCAAAATTGCAGATTGACGGAAATCGGTAAAACAGTTTGAAGGGCAGGGAAACCTGCCCTTCTCCAATGTTACTGCACCAGCTGGAAGAATGCTTTCATCTCCCGTGTCAGAAGTTTGTCCTTGTGGTATACAATCTGCCGCCAGATATGCAGATCAAAATCACTGACCGGTATGGGGGTCAGGATCCCCTGTGCAATCAGATTCTGTACAGTAAACTGAGGAACAAAAGATAAAAATTCATTTTTCAACAGAAGCTGAATGATGAAGTCGGTACTGCTGGATTCCACCCGTGGATGGATTTCCTGACCATATGCAGCAAGATACTGATCCAGAATAAAACGGTAACTTGCATCTTTTTCGGTAAGTATAAAAGGTTCACTGATAATTTTATTTAATGTCAGAGGACTTTTTTTTGTGCAAGGATGATCCGGACTTGCAACGAAAATGATATTTTCCGATTCTTCTAAGATCTTGACCCACTTCGGATCGTACATACGTTTATCCATAAAATAGACGAGATCTACACAGGATTTATTCATCATATCAAGAAGAGCTTCCGGGGAATCTGTGATGATACTGATCTCAACCGCAGGGTGAAGTGCATGATATCTGGACAGGATATCCGGCAGAATAGAAGAACAGATCGACTCGATCGTTCCGATCCTGAGTGTGCCATTCAGATCCTGGGATCCGGAGAGTACATCTTTTGCTTCTTCAATCTCACTGGTGATGCGCAGAGCATACTGATAAAATACTTTTCCCTGATGTGTAAGGGAAATGTGTTTGCCGATCCGGTCAAAAAGCCGGGTGCCTAATTCGGATTCCAGCTGTTTGATCTGGATACTGACGGCAGCCTGTGTGTAACCGAGAACATCGGCGGCTTTTGAAAAGCTTTCCTGATTGGCAACATGTATAAATGTGTTTATTTCACGAAAATCCATAATTCCTCCGTTCTTCTTGCATAAAATATTTTTAATCATTTTATAAAAAAGTTAAATTTTACGAATCGTTTATTTGATGATACAGTGTCTAAGTGAGAAAAACAAGATAAAATGCGTTTTCAGGAAAAATTGTTTTATGGTATTATAGATAGAAGAAAGGAATACAAAAGAGAGATGGAAAAGACAAATCGAAAATATCAGGCGTACATACAGATTTTAAAAGAAGAATTACATCCTGCAATGGGATG
Source organism: Dorea sp. BIOML-A1 (assembly GCF_009875615.1). NCBI lineage: Bacteria > Bacillati > Bacillota > Clostridia > Lachnospirales > Lachnospiraceae > Dorea > Dorea sp. BIOML-A1. The sequence continues at coordinate 4,010 of NZ_WWSA01000045.1, read as the reverse complement.
TACGGAACCGATTGCGCTGGCTTATGCGGCAGCGGTAGCCAGAAGAGAACTCGGATGTCTGCCGGACAGAATTGTCATTGGGGCAAGTGGCAGTATTATTAAGAATGTAAAATCAGTGATCGTTCCGAATACTAATCATCTGAAAGGGATACCAGCCGCAGTATCCGCAGGAATCGTGGCAGGAGATCCGGACAAAGAACTGGAAGTAATTGCAGAGGCGACAGAGGAAGATTCGGCAAAAATCAAAGATTTCTTAGAGAATACACCAATCACTGTTGAACATCTGGATCAGGGTATCACATTTGACATTGTAGTCACGTTATATCACGGAGATGAGTATGCAAAAGTAAGGATTGCAAATTATCATACCAACATTGTGCTGATCGAGCACAATGGGGAAGTTGTAAAAGAATCAGAAGTCAAGGGTGAAGAAGAGGAAGGGCTTACAGACAGAAGTCTTTTAAATATGAAAGATATCTGGGACTTTATCAATACAGTAGACGTAGAAGAGATTAAAGAAGTTCTTGACAGACAGATGGAGTATAATTATACAATTGCAAAAGAAGGAATCCGCGGGGATTATGGTGCCAATATAGGAAAAGTACTTCTTGATATGGATGATGACAATGTAAAGACCCGGGCAAAAGCGATGGCGGCAGCAGGATCCGATGCCCGTATGAATGGCTGTGAACTGCCGGTTGTGATCAATTCCGGAAGTGGGAATCAGGGAATTACGGTATCGGTACCGGTCATGGTATATGCGGAGGAGTTGAACGTAGAAAAAGAAAAACTCTACCGTGCACTTGCACTTTCCAATCTGACAGCAATCCATGAGAAGACACCGATCGGTCGTCTGTCAGCATATTGCGGTGCGGTTAATGCGGGAGCAGGAGCGGGAGCAGGTATTGCCTACCTTTGCGGCGGAGGATATGAGGAAGTGATCCATACGGTTGTCAATGCACTGGCAATCGTATCAGGTATCGTCTGCGATGGCGCGAAAGCATCCTGTGCGGCAAAGATTGCATCGGCAGTAGATGCCGGAATCCTTGGATATAATATGTATATCCGTGGTCAGGAATTTTATGGCGGGGATGGAATCGTGACAAAAGGTGTAGAGGCGACATTGAGAAATGTCGGACGTCTCGGAAAAGAAGGTATGCGTGAGACGAATGAAGAAATCATTAAAATGATGATTGAAGATTAAGATAGGAAGTGATAGCTTGGGAAGCAGTGTATCCAAGGAACAGCTTTCGGACAGGCTGGACCGGAAAGAGATCGTAAGAGGAACTGCACTGACGATTACGGGTGGCTTTCTGTGGGGACTCGCCGGAGTATTTGGCAAATATTCGTTTGAATACAAAGGAGTGATGGCACCGTGGCTGGTTAATGTCCGGCTGATCATAGCAGGGATTATTTTGCTGATGAGAGCATATATGGTGCAGAAGAATGGAATCTTCCGTATCTGGAAAAATAAAAGACATGTGTTACGTATGCTGGTGTATGGAGTGATCGGTATTGCAGGATGTCAGATGACGTATTATATGGCGGTACAGGATTCAAATGCCGGAATTGCGACAGTCCTGCAATACACGGCACCGGTTATGATTATGGTCATTCTGGCAATCAGAAACCGGAAACTGCCTGAGGGAAATGAGATACTTGCGTTGGTATTGGCATTTGGAGGAACGGTTCTTCTGGCAACGCACGGCAATCTTACGCAATTGAGTGTGTCAAAGACAACATTAGTATTAGGGCTTGCTTCAGCAGTCGCAACGGTATTTTATAATCTCGTACCGGGTAATATGATGGATATCTATGGAACCTTTTCCATGGTCGGCTGGGGAATGCTGATCAGTGGAATCGGTCTGACACCATTTGTGCAGCCATGGACGATGACGGGAGATATCCTTTTGGACTGGCAGTGTATCGGCTGCATTGCAGTCGTGATCATATTTGGTACGGTAATGTCCTTTAGCTGTTATATGGAAGGGGTTCGTCTGATCGGAGGTTCCAAGGCAAGTCTGTTTGCATCGGTTGAGCCGCTGACAGCAACGGTGATGTCGGTACTCTTTATGCATGTGGCTTTTTCGGGAATGGATCTGGCAGGATTTGTCGGAATTATAGCGGGTGTGATCATCTTGTCGCTGCCAAAAAAGAAAAAATGATACAAGAAGATATAAAAAGATTACAGAAAGTCCTGTCGGGAGAGTAATATTCCCGAGAGGACTTTTTGTCTTAAAATTAACAAGGGAAACAATGCATGAATGCATAAAAATTAATAATATAATACATAAATGCGTAAAAATAAACAAAAAAATTCCAAAAACATATCTGCAATTGTGAATAATTTGTTGATTTTTTGAAAATATTGTGATAAAATTAACAAATCAAAAGGATATGGAGGATATCATATGTTAAACAGTTTAAACAACGTTGTGAATTTCCTGAATAGTTACATCTGGGGCGTTGGAATGCTGATACTGATTGTAGGAAGTGGGTTATATTTTACAATCAGATTACACGGTTTCCAGTTTGTACATTTTAAGGATATGTGGAGCAGAATCATCGATAAGCAGGATTCTGATTCGGGAATTTCAGCATTTGGTTCATTTTGTACGACCATGGCAATGCGTGTCGGTACAGGTAACGTAGCCGGAGTTGCAGTGGCGATTTACATGGGCGGTCCGGGAGCATTGTTCTGGATGATTCTTGCAGGTATGACCAACTCGGCAGTATGTTTCGCAGAGTGTACGTTGTCAGTTCTTTATAAAACAAGAATTGACGGACAGTATCGTGGCGGAGGAGCTTACTGTGCGGAGAGAGGACTTGGCTGGAAGAAATATGGTGCATTCATGGCCATGATTCTGATGATCGGAACTTCTGTATTTATGCCTGCAGCAGCTACATATACAATCTGTGACGGATTTCACAATGCGATCAAGATTCCAATGTGGGTAAGTGCATTAGTGATTGCCCTGATTCTTGCGGTTGTGGTTATCGGTGGTGTGAAACGTATCAGCGCAATTGCATCTATGATTGTACCATTTATGGTAACTGTATATCTGATCGCAGCAATTGTAATCATTGTAATGAATATTACAGCAGTACCTGGACTGATCAAAGAAGTTGTAACGGCAGCATTTGCCAAGAATGCAGTTTTCGGTGGAACAATCGGTGTGATCATCCAACAGGGTGTTAAGCGAGGTACATTCTCAAGTGCATCCGGTATGGGTGAAGCTTCTCCTACAGCCGCAGCAGCAGAGACAAGTCATCCGGTAAAACAGGGTATGGCGAATGCAGCAGGTGTATGGCTTGACACGGTTATCATCTGTACCGCATCGGGACTGATGATCCTGTTAACAGACTGCTTCAACACAGCGAATGGATATGTTGGTAGTGGTTCGGCAGAACTTCCTGCACTTGCAGCAGCAGGAACAAATGGAGTGATCTTTGTGCAGTTGGCATGTAAGACTGTTATGGGCAAGATTGCACCTACATTCATTGCGATCATGCTGGCACTGTTCTCATTCACTTGTCTGATCAGTTACTATTACGAAGCAGAGACAGCAGCTATGTACCTGTTCCAGGGTGATTCCAAAGCGAAAATACGTAAAGTTGTTACTTGGATCATGAGAATTGCAATGCCTGTTCTGATCTTTATCTGGGGTAATCTGGAATCAGATATCGCATGGAACTTATCGGATCTGGCACTTGGAAGCTGTACATGGGTAAATATGCTGATTGTTCTTTTGTTATCACCAAAGGTAATAGCACTTTACAAAGACTATGAATCACAGATGAAAGAAAAGAAAGATCCATACTATAATCCGGATAAACTTACATGGGATGGTGTAGACACAGAAATGTGGAAAGACATTAATAAGAAATATATTGAAAATGATAAATAAGTCATAAAAAATAACCCCTGGGAGATGGTATGCTCCCCGTCAAGAGGACAATAAAAAATAATAAATTTTTGTATCGTCAGCCATGCTATGGCTGGCGATATT